>JBAXJZ010000541.1:0-3091 GCA_037137595.1 Burkholderiales bacterium
CTGCCGCCGCACCTGCCACCGCACCTGCCACCGCCACGTCTGCGGCGCGCGGGGGCAGCGGCGGCTTGTAGCGGTGGCGGCCAGGGACGCGTTCCCAAGGGTAGTGCCAGCCGAAGCTGGCACAAACGTCGTCGGTCACATTTCGGAAGCGGCGGACGCGCGAGGCCGCCGCCGGCGCCGAAACCGCCGGTGGCGGCGCGGTCAGCGCGACCTCGACCACGGGCGGCTCCGGCGACGCCGGGCGCGACGCCGACAGCCGACCGTCCAGCGCCAGGACCATCCACGCGTGCATCGCGACCGACAGCGCGAGCACGAGCAGCGTCGCGCCGAGGCGTCGGGCACGGGAGGACGGGACGGCCATCGCCCGATGCTACCCCGAGCGGATCGAGTCGGTCGGCTTTACACCTCGACCGGGGGCGGCAGCGCAGCAGCGACCTCATCCCTTGCCGATCAAGGACTTGGCCGCGGTGCCCGGCGCCGGCACGCGACTTGCTCACGCCCGCCGCCATGAAACTGCGGATCGAACGCGTGTGGCGCGTCCTCCCGGTGCCGGTGCTGGTGCTCGACCGGATGCCCGGGCGGCTGGTGGGACTGAGCATGGGGCTGTTCGTCATGGTCCGGAGCGACTACGCGGCGGACCGGCCGACGATCGTCCACGAACTCGAGCACTGCAAGCAGTTCTGGAAGGGCGGCGCGATCGTGCACATGCTGCGGTACTACGCGAGCCGCCGCTACCGGCTGCGCGTCGAGGTCGAGGCGTTCCACGCCGAACTCGACGCCTGCGCGCCCGAGGAGCGGCCCGAACGGCTCGACGACGCCGTCCGTTCGCTGGCGACGGGCTACCATCTCGGCCTCGACGTCCACACCTGCCGGCAGCTCCTCTCGTGCTCCCACCCATTCGCCGCCTCCTGGCCGACTTCGCCTCGCGCCGCAGCCACCCCGTCGAGCTCCTCGCCCGCTGTCATGGCGAGATCGACCGACTCGACCCCGCGCTGAACGCGCTGCCGACGCGGCGTGACCGCGCGGCCTGCCTCGGCGAGGCCGAGCGCGCCGGCCGCGCGATCGCCGCCGGCGAGCCGGTCGGCCTGCTGGCCGGCCTGCCCTACGTCGCGAAGGACATCTTCGACACCGCCGGCCTGCGCACGACGCTGGGCTCGCCGATCTTCGCCGACCGGGTCCCGGCAACCGACGCGGCCAGCGTGAAGCGCGTGCGGGATGCCGGCGCGGTGCTGATCGCCAAGTCGAACACCCCCGAGTTCGCCGCGGGCTCGCAGACCTTCAACACGGTCTTCGGCGCGACCCGCAATCCGCACGACCCCACGCGCACGGTGGGCGGCTCCTCGGGCGGCGCCGCGGCGGCGCTGGCCGCCGGCATGACCGTGGTGGCCGACGGCTCGGACCTCGCGGCGAGCCTTCGCAACCCGGCGAGCTTCTGCGGCGTCGTGGGGATGCGGCCGTCGACGCGCCTGGACCCGCTGCTCGCCGACGGCCCGAACGGCTTCGACCTGATGTCGACGCCCGGGCCGCTCGCCCGCAGCGTCGACGACTGCCGGATCGTGCACGCGGCGATGTTCGACGCGCCCGCGCACCGGCCGATCCGGGACTGGGTGGCCGCGCTCGACGCGCGCCCGGCGCCGCGCGCGGTGCGCGAGCTGAAGCTCGCGTATTCGGCCGACCTCGGCGGCGTGCCGCTCGCCGACCCGGTGCGACGTGCGTTCGACCGGGCGATCGCCGCGCTGCGCGACGCCGGAGCGACCCTCGTCGAGGCCCATCCGGACTTCACCGGCGCCGACGAGGCGTTCATGACGCTGCGCGGGCTCTACTTCGTCGAGTGGCTCGGCGAGCTCTACGAGACCGAGCGGGCGCGGATGAAGGACACCGTCGTCTGGAACGTCGAGATGGGGCTCGGCCTGGACGCCGCGCGGATCGCGCGTGCACAGCGGCTGCGCAGCGGCGTGTTCCGCCGGATGGCCGCCTTCCTGGAGGATGTCGACGCGTTCCTGCTGCCGACCTGCCAGGTCCTGCCCTTCGCGCTCGACGTGCCCTACCCCACCGAGGTCAACGGCGTGCCGCTGGCGAACTACGTGGACTGGCTGAAGACCTGCTACTGGATCAGCGCGAGCGGCCATCCGGCGATCTCCGTCCCCTGCGGCATGGAGCGCGAGGCCGACGGTGCCCTGCCGCTTCCCGTGGGGCTGCAGCTGGTGGGCCGCTGGATGCGCGACGCCGCGCTGCTCGACGTCGCCGAGTCGGTCGAGGCGGTGCTCTCGCCCGCGACGGCGCGTTGACCCGCCCGGCCGCTCAGAGGATCAGCGGCGCGTTCGGCAGTTCGTCCGGGTTCGGCCGGGTGCCGTCGGCCGGATAGGCGGCGGCGAGCGCGGCGTTCAGCGTCGCGATGCAGGCGAGCGCGCCGTCGACCGGACGGCCGGCGCGGCAGCCGTCGGCGAGCTGCTCGCAGGCGCGGGCCCAGGCCGCCGGATCGACCCGCCGCACGGCGTCGCGGTCGGCCACGATCTCGACCGCGCGATCGGCCCACAGCAGGTAGACGAGCACGCCGTTGTTCTCGTCGGTGTCCCAGACGCGGAAGCGGCCGAACACCTCGAGTGCGCGGTCGCGCGCGGGCAACCCGGCCCAGAGCTGCGCGGTGTCGAGCGAGGACTCGACCGCGAAGCGCAGCTCGGCGCGGTGGGTCCGCTCGCCGTCGGCGATCGCCGCCTCGATGCGGGCGAGCGCCTCGGTCGGGAAGGCCGCGCGCACGTGGACCGTGCCGGTCCACAGGTGGTGCAGCCAGCGTCCGAGTCCGGTCCGTCGGCTCATCTCGCGCCTCCCCGGCCGCACGCTGCGGATCGCGGCTCACCAGTCACCGGACGCCCCTCCTCCTCCGAAGCCGCCGCCGCCGCCCCCGAAGCCGCCGCCTCCGCCGAAGCCGCCTCCGCGGCCACCGCCGCCCCAGCCGGGCCCGGGGACGAAGATCGGGCCGTGGCCGATCGTGCGACGGCCGATCGGGCGCAGCGGACCGCCGCCGCCGCCGCGGCCGCCCATGACGAGCACCATCAGTCCGACGCCCAGCCCGACCGCCGCGCCCAGACCG
>JBAXJZ010000542.1:0-3085 GCA_037137595.1 Burkholderiales bacterium
CTCGACGACGCGCAGGCCGGCGAGCGGCAGGCCGCCGCCGTCGTCGGCCCCGGGGTCCGCGTCGCGAGGCGCGTCGGCCGCGGCGTTCATCGAGCGGCCGCCCCGCCCGGCGCCCAGCCGGGCGGCAGCCCCGCGTCGGGCGTCATCCCGTAGAGCGGCTCGCCGGGCAGCCCCGCCCGCAGCACGTCGCGGGCGGCGATCAGCCGGCCGAGGTCGACGCCGGTGCGCACCCCCATCGACTCGAACATGAAGACCAGGTCCTCGGTGACGACGTTGCCCGAGGCGCCGGGCGCGTCGGGGCAGCCGCCGAGGCCGGCCTGCGAGGCGTCGAAGGTCCTCACGCCGACGTCGTGCGCAGCGAGGCAGTTGGCGAGCGCGTGCCGCACCACGTCGGCCACGTCAGCCATCTGCGGCAGCAGGCGCGCGGGCACGAACGAGCCGACCTCGATCTCCCGCAGGCCGGCCGCGCGCAGCGCATCGATCCACGCGCACTTGGCCGCGGTGGGCATCGTGGCGGCCACGCTCTGCAGATCGTCGCGCGGCCCGACCTCGCTGATGAGGACGGCGTCCTCGGACATGGAACACTCCCTGGCGCCCGGCGGCGCCGGCCGGTCCCGCGAGGGTAGGCGCGGGCGCGGGCGTCGTCAAAGCGTGATAGAACCGCCGAAGACCGCTCGCGCCGTGACCCGATGGACGCTCGCGGCCGCGAGGAGACCCGGATGAACACCCGCATCGTGCTCGCCCGCCGCCCCGTCGGCTGGGTCGACGAATCGTGTTTCCGCATCGAGCCCTGCGCCGAGCCCGACTGCGGCGACGGCGACGTCGTGGTCGAGGCGGTCTGGTGGTCGCTCGACCCCTACCTGCGGGGACGGATGAACGAGGGGCCGTCGTACGCGCCGGGCTTCGCGCTCGACGCGCCGATCGTCTCGCGGGTGGTCGGCCGGGTGATCGCGTCGCGACGCCCCGGCTTCGCCGAGGGCGACTGGGTCTGGGGATTCCTCGACTGGGCGCTGCGCGTGCGCGCGCCGCGCGGCGAGGGACTGCACCGGATCGATCCGTCGCTCGGCCGCCCGAGCCTCGCGATCTCGGCGCTCGGCATGCCGGGCCTCACCGCCTGGGTCGGCGCGATCGAGCTCGGGCGGCCCGAGCCGGGCGACACGGTGTACGTGTCGTCGGCGGCGGGTGCGGTCGGCCAGCTCGCCGGGCAGTTCGCGCGGCGCGCCGGCGCGCGGGTCGTGGGCTCGGCGCGCGGCGAGGCCAAGCTCGCTTACCTGCGCGACA
This sequence comes from Burkholderiales bacterium, assembly GCA_037137595.1. Lineage (GTDB taxonomy): Bacteria > Pseudomonadota > Gammaproteobacteria > Burkholderiales > Burkholderiaceae_E > UBA4615. The sequence continues at coordinate 1,282 of JBAXJZ010000542.1, forward strand.
GATGCGGCTTCGACGCCGTCTTCGACTACTCGACGGGCGACCTCGACGCGTCGCTGCGCGAGACCTGCCCGCGCGGCCTCGACGTCTACTTCGACAACGTCGGCGGCGGCACGCTCGAGGCCGCGCTGCGCCATGCGAACGTCGGCGCGCGCTTTCCGGTCTGCGGGATGATCTCCGCCTACAACGCGACCTCGGACGCGGGCATCCGCGGGCTGCAGCGGCTCGTCACCCAGCGGATCGCGATGACCGGCTTCATCGTCTACGACCACGTCCACAAGCTCGCCGCCTACCAGCGACGGGTCGCACCGTGGATCGCGAGCGGCGAGCTGGTGTTCCACGAGGACGTGGTGCGCGGGCACGAGCGTGCGCCGTCGGCCTTCGTCGGGATGCTCAAGGGCGAGGCGATCGGCAAGCGGCTGGTCCAGGTCGCCGACGCCTGACCCGAGCGGCGTGCGCCGCGAACCGCGGCAAGCGGTCGGGTTGCCCCGGCGAGCCCCGGGGTCATCGGTGCGGACCGTCCGAGGCGACGGGACCGGACATCCGTGTCCGCCGGCCGCCGGTCGGCCCCCGTACTGGGTCGATACCCGGGTTGGTGCGAAAGCCGCACCACGAAGGCGCAAACGTTCACATACTCCGCGCCACACACCATTTTCTCACCAACCCTCCGCAGTCCCGACATGAACTCGATGACCCTCAACCGCCGCGTGCAGCTCGGCGTCGCCGTGCTGGTCGCGGCGCTGGTCGCGTTGACCGCCTTCTCGTTCGCGTCGCTGGGCAAGACCACCGACGGCGCGGCCAAGATCAAGAACTACCGGGTGCCGCAGATGATGCGGCTGGCGGACCTGGAGATCCACATCACGCGCGCCTCGCTCGGGCTGCGGCACATGATGCTCGGCCGCGACGCCGCCGAGCGCAAGGCCGCGCTCGACGAGATCCTCGAGCGCAAGCGGCTCGCCGACGAGGCGATGAAGGCCGTCGAGGACGGCGCGATGACGCCCACCGGCAAGGCCGAGGCGGCGAAGATCCGGCCGATCTACGACGGGTTCTGGCAGGTGGCCGCGGCCAACCTCCAGCTCGTGATCGACGGCAGGAACGCCGAGGGCTTCGCGATGCTCGTCGACAGGACCGTGGGCGCGCGCAACACGCTGGTCGCGGCGGTCCACGCCGAGCGCAAGCGCCAGGACGTCAAGATCAAGGACGAGATGGCCGAGCTCGCCGCGAGCGAGGCCGGCACGCGCAACCTGATCGTGGCCGGCGGCGTGCTGATCGCGCTGCTCGCGATCGCGGGCGGCTGGATGATGACCCGCGTCACGCGGGCGCTGGGCACCGATCCGGCCGAGCTGCGCCGCTTCGCCGACGCGATCGCCGACGGCGACCTGACCGCGCACGCCACGCTGCGCGACGGCGACCGCGACTCCGTGCTCGCCACGCTCGTCCGGATGCGCGACGGCCTGGCCGGCACGGTCTCGCGGGTGCGGCAGAACGCCGAGGCCGTCGCCACCGCGTCGGCCGAGATCGCGAGCGGCAACAACGACCTGTCGGCGCGCACCGAGCGCCAGGCGGCCGAGCTCCAGATGACCGCGTCCTCCACCGAGGAGATGGGCACCGCGGTCGCGCAGAACGCGGACAGCGCGCAGCGCGCGGCGGCGCTCGCCGGGCAGAGCGCGTCGGTGGCGCGCGAGGGCGGCGAATCGGTCCGCGAGGTCGTCGCGACGATGCGCGGCATCGAGGAGAGCTCGCGCCGGATCGCCGACATCATCGGCGTGATCGACGGCATCGCCTTCCAGACCAACATCCTCGCGCT
>JBAXJZ010000543.1:0-3081 GCA_037137595.1 Burkholderiales bacterium
ACGGGGCCTCGGGCGGCGGGTGCTGCGCCTGCTGCTGCTGGGGGTCGTGCCGCTGGTCGCGGTCGCGATCGGCCTCGGCCTGTGGCTGGGTGGCGGCGGCGTCGCCGAGACCGACAACGCCTACGTGAAGGCCGACAAGATCCCCGTGAGCGCCGAGGTCTCGGGCACCGTCCGCGAGGTCCGGGTCCGCGAGAACCAGGCGGTGGCGGCCGGCGACATCCTGTTCCGGCTCGACGACGCGCCCTTCCGCGTCGCGGTCGCGAAGGCCGAGGCGAAGGTCGCGCAGGCGCGCACCGACGTGGCGGCGCTCAAGGCCGGATACCGGACCAAGCAGGCCGAGATCGCACTCGCCCGCACGCGCCAGGACTTCGCCCGCCGCGACGAGGCGCGCCAGGCCGACCTCGCCGCGCGCAACTTCATCTCCACGTCCCGCCTCGACGAGGCGCGACAGGCCACCGAACTCGCCGGACAGCAGACGCTGACCGCCGAACGCGAGCTCGCGCGGATCGCCGAGACCCTGGGCGGCGGCCCCGACGTGCCCGTCGACCGGCATCCGGCCGTGATGGCCGCGCAGGCCGAGCTGATGCAGGCGCGGCTCGACCTGTCGCGCGTCGAGGTCCGCGCCCCGGTCGCGGGCACCGTCAGCCGGCCGCCGAAGCCCGGGCAGTACGCGGCCGCCGGGTCCACCGCGCTCGCGCTGGTGGCCGACGGCGCGCTGTGGATCGAGGCGAACTTCACCGAGACCGAGCTCGGCTGGATCCGCGCGGACCAGCCGGTGACGATCCGCATCGACACCTATCCCGACCAGCGCTGGACCGGCGCGGTCGACAGCGTGGCGCCGGCCACCGGCGCCGAGTTCGCGGTGATCCCGCCGCAGAACGCGACCGGCAACTGGGTCAAGATCGCGCAGCGCGTGCCGGTGCGGATCCGCATCGATGCGCGCCCCGACGGCCCGCCGCTGCGCGCCGGGCTGAGCGCGCGGGTCTCGGTGCGGACCGGCCACGAGCGGCGGCTGGCGGACCTGCTGCCGTGGTGAGCCCGGACGCCGGGCGGCGTCGGATCATCACCGCGGCGACGATGCTCGCCACGGTGATCCAGACGCTCGACTCGACGATCGCCAACGTCGCGCTGCCGAAGATGCAGGGCACCTTCGGCGCCACCCAGGACCAGATCTCCTGGGTGCTCACGTCCTACATCCTCGCGTCGGCGATCTGCATGCCGCTCACCGGCTTCCTCGCCGCGCGGCTCGGGCGCAGGCGGCTCTTCGTCGCGTCGGTGGCGGGCTTCACGGTGACCTCGATGCTCTGCGGCGCGGCCGGCTCGCTCGAGCAGATCGTGCTCTACCGCGTGCTGCAGGGGATGTTCGGCGCGTTCCTCGTCCCGCTGTCGCAGGCGGTGCTGCTCGACACCTGGCCGCGCGAGAAGCACGCGGCGGCGATGGCCGCCTGGGGCATCGGCGTGATGCTGGGCCCGATCCTGGGCCCGACCGTCGGCGGCTGGCTGACCGAGTACTATAGCTGGCGCTGGGTCTTCTACATCAACCTGCCGATCGGCGCGTTCACCGCGGCGCTGATGCTCGGCTTCCTGCCCGAGACGCCCGTCGACCGCGAGCGGCGGCTCGACGCCTTCGGCTTCGGTCTGCTCGCGCTCGGACTGGCGGCGCTGCAGCTGATGCTCGACCGCGGCGAGACCCTCGACTGGTTCGCGAGCCGCGAGATCGTCGTCGAGGCCTGGATCGCGGGCCTCGCGCTGTGGGCCTTCGTCGCGCATGTCGCGACGCACCGCGCGCCCTTCGTCGATCCGGCGCTGCTGGCCGACCGCAACTTCGCCGTCGGCCTCGCGGCGGTGGCCGCCGTCGGCGTGGTGCTGTTCGCGACGATGACGCTGCTGCCGCCGTTCCTGTCGAACCTGATGGGCTATCCGATCTTCGACGTCGGCCTGGTGCTGGCGCCGCGCGGCATCGGCACCGCGATCGCGATGCTCGCCTGCGGCCGGATCGGCGACCGCGTCGACCCGCGACTGCTGATCGCCACCGGGCTGCTGCTCACCGCCTGGTCGCTGAACCACATGACGACCTTCGACACCGACGTGTCCGGCCGCGCGCTCGCGTGGACCGGCGTGGTCCAGGGCCTGGGCATCGGCTTCGTGTTCCCGCCGCTCACCGCGGTGGCCTTCGCATCGCTGCCGCCGCGGCTGCGCAACGACGCGACCGGGCTGTTCAGCCTCGTGCGCAACGTCGGCAGCAGCATCGGCATCTCGATCGTGGTCTCCGAGCTGACCCGCAACACGCAGGCGAACCACGCCGCGCTCTCGGCGTTCGCCGACCCGTCGCGGCTGCCGATGCGGCTCGCGATCGAGGCCGGCGCGCTCCGGATCGACACGCCCGAGGGGCTCGCCGCGATCCAGGGCGAGGTCGCCCGGCAGGCGGCCACGCTCGCCTTCCTGCAGGACTTCCGCACGATGACCTGGGTCTGCCTCGCGGCGCTGCCGCTGGTCGCGATGCTGCGCCGGCCCCCCCGCCGCGCGGCCACCGGCGGCGGACCGGCCCCCGCGATCGACTGAACCGGGCGCGGCACGTGCATGCTGCACTGCGAAATCCCTCACTGGCCGGGCCGGCCCGGTCGGGCTAGACTCGCCGGCCCTGGTCGGTCGTCGGTCAGCGTCGACCGTCCGTCCTCCCCCGACCCCTTCCCGTGCCCGTCCGCCTGCCCCTCATCGATGCGCTGAAGGCCCTGGCCTCGCAGCTGATCGTCCTGCACCACCTCGCGTTCTACGGTCCGATGTCCGAGGCCGTGCACGCGTGGGCGGGTCCGGTCGTCGACGCGCTGGCCGACTGGGGCCGGCTCGCGGTCCAGCCCTTCCTGATGGTAGCTGATCGGCACCGCGTAGATCGTGTCCACGTCCAGCGCCGCCACCACCGCATCCGGGCGCACGTTGCAGAACAGCGCGATCTTGCGCCGCTCGTTGCTTGGGATCTCGCGGTCGCTGCGGCAGATCAGCATGTTGGGCTGGATGCCGACGCTCAGCAGCTCCTTCACCGAATGCTGCGTCGGCTTGGTCTTCAGCTCGCCGGCCGTGGGG
>JBAXJZ010000544.1:0-3075 GCA_037137595.1 Burkholderiales bacterium
AGGGCCGGCCGGCGCTGGCGAACCCGGAGTCCGGTCCGGCGCTGCTGCTCGGTCCCCGCGGGCGGCGCCTGGATCCCAGGCAGGCTCGCACCGTCGTCCATCAGACCGTCGCGGCGGTCGACGGGGCACCCGACATCGGCCCGCACGGCCTACGGCACAGCGCGGCGACGCACCTGCTGGAGGGCGGTGCCGATCTTCGGGTGGTGCAGGAACTGCTCGGCCACTCCAGCCTGGCGACCACCCAGCTCTACACCCACGTCACCGTCGCCCGGCCGCGCGCGGTGCACGCTCAGGCCCACCCACGGGCTCGCGCCGGCCCGGCGTGCACAGCACCAGCGCACGCGTGGCGCCGAGCCGCGCGACCTCGTCGGCCAGCGATGCGACGCGGCCCGCGCCGAAGACGACGCGGCCGGGCTGGCCGGTCCAGGCGAAGGGGGTCATCGCGGGCTCCGGACGGTCATTCGGTCGGGCGGACGGGCGCAGGCACGTCGGGGGCGGGGTCGGCGGGGCGTCCGGGCGCGCGGCGAGGGCCGCTCAGGCCGCGCGCGCGAGCGGCGCGGCGGTGAGCCGCTGCAGCGCGTCGAACGACATCCCGTCGACCCACTCGAGCGCGACGAGCCCGGCCGGCGTCACGTCGATCACCGCGAGGTCGGTGTAGATCCGCTTCACGCAGCCGATGCCGGTGAGCGGATACGTGCAGCGCTCGACGATCTTCGGCTCGCCGGCCTTCGTCACGTGCTCCATCATGATGAACGTGGCCTTCGCGCCGATGGCGAGGTCCATCGCGCCACCCACCGCCGGGATCGCGCCGGGCTCGCCGGTGCTCCAGTTCGCGAGGTCGCCGCCGGCCGACACCTGGAACGCGCCGAGCACGCAGATGTCGAGGTGGCCGCCGCGCATCATCGCGAACGAGTCGGCGTGATGGAAGAACGCGCCGCCGGTCAGCAGCGTGACCGGCTGCTTGCCGGCGTTGATCAGGTCCCAGTCCTCCGCGCCCTTGGCGGGCGCGGGGCCCATGCCGAGGATGCCGTTCTCGCTGTGCAGGAAGACGTCGCGGCCCGGCGGCAGGTGGTTGGCCACCAGCGTGGGCAGGCCGATGCCCAGGTTCACGTAGGCGCCCTCGGGGATGTCGCGCGCGACGCGCGCGGCCATGCGGTCGCGGCTCAGCTTCTCGTAGGCCATGGTGCGTGCGCTCCTGTCAGACGCGGACCACGCGGGTCACGTGGATGCCCGGGGTCACGATGTGCTCGGGGTCGAGCTCGCCGAGGCCGACGATCTCCTTCACCTGCGCGACGGTCACCGCGGCGGCGGTCGCCATGATCGGGTTGAAGTTGCGCGCGGCCTTGCGGTAGACGAGGTTGCCCCAGCGATCCCCGCGCTCGGCCTTGATCAGCGCGACGTCGGCGCGGATCGGCAGCTCGAACACGTAGTCGCGGCCGTCGATGCGGCGCGTCTCCTTGCCCTGTGCGAGTTCGGTGCCGTAGCCGGTTGGCGTGAAGAAACCGCCGATGCCGGCGCCGGCCGCGCGGATCCGCTCGGCGAGGTTGCCCTGCGGCACGAGTTCCAGCTCCAGCCTGCCGGCGCGGTAGAGGCCGTCGAAGACATGGGAGTCCGCCTGGCGCGGGAACGAGCAGACGATCCTGCGCACGCGACCGGCCTTCAGCAGGGCGGCCAGCCCGGTCTCGCCGTTGCCCGCGTTGTTGTTGACGATGACCAGATCCTTCGCGCCCTGCTCGATCAGCGCGTCGATCAGTTCGGCCGGCTGACCGGCGCCGCCGAAGCCGCCGATCATCACGGTGGACCCGTCGCGGATGCCCGCCACCGCGTCGGCGAGCGTCTTCACGGTCTTGTCGATCATGGGGAACCGTCTCCTCGGGGCTTGCGCCCGTGTGTTCGCATAGCGCACACTTGTGCGATGAGCGAACGCGAGCGCCGATTGGACCCGAGGGGCGCGGGGATGTCAACGCGGCGGTCCGCGGGGGCCGCCGGGCGTCCGGTCGCGCGTCCCGCGGCCGTCGGGGCCGGGACCGCCGACGACCCGGGCGAGGCCGACGGCGAGCGCGGCGGGGACTTCGTCCAGTCGCTCGCCCGCGGCCTCGCCGCGATCCGCGCCTTCGACGCGGAGCACCCCGCGCAGACGCTGTCGGAGGTCGCCCGCCGCGCCGGCGTCTCGCGTGCCGCGGCGCGCCGGCTGCTGCACACGCTGGTCGAGCTGGGCTACGCGTCGAGCGACGGGCGCCTCTTCCGGCTGCGTCCGAAGGTGATGGAGCTGGGCTTCTCGTACCTGCACGGGACCGGCCTGTGGGGCGCCGCGCAGCCCCCGATGGTCGAGCTGGTCGAGCGCATCCACGAGAGCTGCTCGGCCGGGGTGCTCGACGGCGAGGACATCGTCTACGTCGCCCGCGTGCCCACCCGCACGCGGATCATGTCGATCACGCTGGGGCTGGGCTCGCGGCTGCCCGCGCACCTGACCTCGATGGGGCGCGTGCTGCTCGCCGCGCTGCCCGCGTCCGAGCTCGATGCGCGGCTCGCGGCGCTGGGCCGCGTCGAGGCACGCACGGAGCGCACGGTCACGGACCTCGACGGCCTGCGCCGCGCGATCGCGAAGGTCCGCACGCAGGGCTTCGCGATCCTCGACCAGGAGCTCGAGCCGGGGCTGCGCTCGGTCGCGGTCCCGGTGCGGGGTCCGGGCGGCGCGGTGCTCGCGGCGCTGAACGTCGGAACACACGCGTCGCGGGTGACGATGGACGACCTGAAGGGGCGGATCCTGCCGGCGCTCAGGGAGACGGCGGACGCGGTGTCCCGGGCGATGGGCGGGCTGGCGGACTGACGGTCCGGTCAACGCGGATCAGCAGCCGCGGCGTGCGGCCCGGCGCCGATCGCGTCGGGACGGCGGATCACGGCGCCGCCCCCGGAGCGGGCCGCATCAGTCCTCCGGCTCCTGGGCGCACCGGCGCAGCGCCGCGAGGTCGAGCAGTTCGATCCGCAGGTAGCCCATCCGCAGCACGCCCGCCTCGGCGAGCGTGCGCAGCGCCGCGTTCACGCGCTGGCGCGGCACGCCGAGCATCGCGGCCA
>JBAXJZ010000545.1:0-3071 GCA_037137595.1 Burkholderiales bacterium
CCGAGGCCTATCCGATCCCCACCGACGGTCCGGTGGGCCGTCTGCTCGAGGCGACCGGGCGGCACCCGTGGCGCCCCGCGCATCTGCACTTCATGATCTCGGCGCCCGGCTACGAGCGGCTGATCACCCACGTGTTCCGTCGCGGCGGCACCTGGCTCGAGTCCGACGCGGTTTTCGGCGTGCGGCCTTCGCTGATCGCCGACTGGGTGCGCCGCGAGCCGGGCACCGCGCCCGACGGCTCGACGCGCGCCGCGCCGTACTGCACGCTCGAGTTCGACTTCGTGCTGAACCCGGCCGCCGCCGCGCGCGCGGCCGCCTGAGCCCGCGGGCCGCACGCCGCGGCCCGTCCCGCATCCACCGAGGAGACCCTGCCATGACCGACCCCCGCACCATCGCCGAGCTCGAGGCGCTCGACGACCGTCGCGCCGCCGCCGCGATCGCCAAGGACCGCGCGACGCTCGAGGCGCTGCTCGCCGACGACCTGCGCTACGTCCATTCGTCGGCCACCGTCGAGGACAAGGCCACCTACATCGAGCGCGTCTGCACCGGCTGGTACGACTACAAGTCGCTCGACACCCGCTCGCGCGAGTGGCGCCTGTACGGCGACGTCGCGCTGTGCAACGGCGAGGTCCGCATCCAGGTCGTCGCCAAGGGCGCCGCGAAGGACTTCGTCAGCCGCTACCTGCAGGTCTGGCGCCGCGAGCCGCAGGGCTGGCGGATGGCATCATGGCAGTCCACGCTGGTGCCCGCCGCCTGAGCACCGCCCCCGCAAGGCCGTCGCGCACCGCGCGACGGACCCACTCCTCTCCCCCTCGCGACCCTCACGCCATGATCGACCAGAACGCCCTCAACGCCATCTTCCTCGAGGCCCGCACGCAGAACGGCTGGAAGCCCGACCCCGTCACCGATGACGAGCTGCGCCGCGTCTTCGACATCATGAAGATGGCGCCCACCTCGATGAACCTGCAGCCCGCGCGCTTCGTGTTCCTGCGTTCGCAGGCCGCGAAGGAGCGGCTCAAGCCGATCCTGTCGCCGGGCAACGTCGACAAGACGATGTCGGCGCCGGTGGTGGTGATCGTCGCGCACGACGTCGACTTCCACGAGCACCTGCCCAGGCTCTTCCCGCACGCGCCCGGCGCGAAGGCGAACTTCGACGGCGACGCCAAGCGCGCGATGCGCGAGACCTTCGCGTTCCGCAACGGCACGCTGCAGGGCGCCTACTTCATCCTCGCCGCGCGCGCGGTCGGCCTCGACTGCGGCCCGATGTCCGGCTTCGACAACGCGAAGTGCGACGCCGAGTTCTTCCCCGACGGCCGCGTGAAGTCGAACTTCCTGATCAACCTCGGCCACGGCGACCCGGCCAAGGTGATGGGCCGCCTGCCGCGCTTCTCGTTCGACGAGGTCTCGCAGGTCCTCTGACGGTGCTCTCGGATCCCGCGTTCTGGGCCGCCGCCGTCCCGGCGGTCCTGCTCGCCGGGCTGTCGAAGGCGAGCGGCAACGGCCTGGGGATGCTCGCGGTGCCGCTGATGGCGCTGACGATGTCGCCGGCCGCGGCCGCGGCGATCATGCTGCCGATCCTGATCGCGATGGACGCGCTCGGCCTGTGGGCCTGGCGCGGCCGCGCCGACGCCGCCACGCTGAAGGCGGTGCTGCCGGGCGCGATGCTCGGCATCGTGCTGGGCGCGCTCGCGTTCTCGGTGCTCGACGTCCGCTGGGTGAAGGCGATCCTCGGCGCCGAGTCGGTCGCGTTCGCGCTGCACCGGATCATCGCCCGCCGCGCGATCGCGGCCGCGGCGCCGCGGCCGCAGTCGACGCTCGCCGGCGGCTTCTGGGGCACGGTCTCGGGCTTCACCAGCACGCTCGCGCACGCGGGCAGCCCGCCGCTGATGCAGTACGTGCTGCCGCTCAAGCTCGACAAGGAACGGCTGGTCGCCACCACGGTGATCTTCTTCACCGTGGTCAACGTGGTGAAGCTCGTCCCCTACGGCCTGATCGGGCTGCTCGACGCCTCCGGCCTAACGGCCTCGCTCGCGCTCGCGCCCTTCGTGCCGGTCGGATATTGGGCCGGATTGCGGCTCGTCAAGATCCTGCCCGACGCGATCTTCCATCGCCTGCTGGTGGGTTCGCTTCTCCTGATCGGGATCAAGCTCCTGTACGACGCGCTCTTCTGAACCGGACCGCCGGCGCTTGAAAATCGGCGGACCGATTCATAGATCGGTGCCATGGGCGCAGCGAACCGCCGCCCGTTCACCCACAGGAGAGCGACATGACCAAGGTCTCGATCTACGATCCTTTCGCCGACGTCTTCCCGACCCTCTTCCGCGGCTTCTTCGCCGATCCGGAGCAGTCGCAGCGCACCGACGCGGCGCAGCAGGGCGGCGTCCGGCAGGCCGTGCCGATGCGCGTCGACGTGACCGAGGCCGACGGCGCCTACACCGTGAAGGCCGACCTGCCCGGCGTGGCGAAGGACGCGATCCACGTCGAGATCGACGGCAACCGCGTGACGCTGCGCGCCGAGATCAAGCGCGAGTCCGAGCAGAAGGACGGCGAGCGCGTGCTGCGCAGCGAGCGCTACTACGGCGCGTATGCCCGCAGCTTCTCGCTGACCGACGAGATCGACGACGAGCGTGCGTCGGCGAAGTTCGAGAACGGCGTGCTCGAGCTGACGCTGCCGAAGAAGGCCGTCGCCGGCGCCCGGCGCCTGTCGATCCAGTAAGCCGCCCGGCTTGCGGCCGGGCGGACGCGAGACCGCCCGGCGCCGCTCGCGCGCCGTCTCCTCCTCCCCTGCGCGCGGGTGCATCGGCCCGCCGCCCCGTCACCGGGGCCGGCGGGCATTTTTTTTGCGATCCGGCCGCTCGCGGGCGGTGCTAGAGTCGCCGGACCGTCGGACAGGCGGGGCGGACCGGGTCGCGTCGACCTCCGGGCCGGTTCACGGAGGAGGATCGGTCATGGACGTCGTCGCGGAGTCCTCGCGCGCGCAGCGCATCGTCATCGCCGGCGACGGACGCGTGCGCTCGCCAGCCGCCGAGGTCGACGACCTCCCCGGGCCGCGCGCGCTGCCGATCGTCGGC
>JBAXJZ010000546.1:0-3068 GCA_037137595.1 Burkholderiales bacterium
ACCCGCCGCACCCGCCGCACCCGCCGCACCCGCCGCACCGGCCGCGCCGATGGCGGCCCCCTGCAGCGCACCCAGCGTTTCCTCGATCGCCGAGCCGATGCCCAGCGCTTGGCCGATCAGGAAGGTCTCGCGATGAGCCTGCGCCAGCACCTCGGCGATCGTCTCGGCATCCATGCCCAGCGCGTCGCCGTACTTGCGCAGCAGCGCGGCCACGGTCTTCGACCGGCCCGCGGGTCCGTGGCGTCGCTGCAGGCTCGCCGAGTCATCGCCGAACGACGAGGCCAGCTGCACCCACTCGACCGACTGGCGCGGCGGGAACGGGCGCGGCGGGGTCGGCTCGAGCGCCTGCTCGATCCGCGTCGGCAGTCCCCAGCCGCCGACGATCTCCAGCGACAGCTCGTCGTAGCCGCGGCCGAGCACGCGCTTGGCGGCCGAATGCTCGAACGGGCCGTCGCCCGCTTCCTCGCGGATCGCGGCGACCGCCTCGGGCACGTGGATCGTCGCGATCAGCCGGCCGACGTTGCGGAACATCGCGCCGATCGCGCCTTCCTCGGCGCAGGCAGGCCAGCGCCGCTGCAGCGTGCAGCGCGCGACCGACGAGGCGCCGAGCGCCTGGGCGAACTCGCGCAGCACCACGCGTGCGTGCTTGCCGCCGACGAGCGAGTCGACCAGCATCATCGACAGCGCGAGCGAGCGGGTCTGGTCGAAGCCCAGCAGCATCAGCGCGCGCGAGACGGTGGTGACCGGCGCGGCGTCGCGGGTGCGGTAGAGCGGCGAGTTCGCGCAGCGCAGCAGCCGCTGCGTGAGCGAGACGTCCGACAGGATGGCCTGCGCCAGCCGGTCGACGGTGTCGGACTCGGCCTCGGCCATCCGCGACACGGTCGCGACCGCCGCACCGAGCGCCGGCAGCGCCTGGTCCTCGCGCAGGGCGTCTCGGATCCGCTTCAGGTACTCGGGCGTGGGCAAGGCGGGGCCGTCCGGGTGGGCGAGGATCGACCGATCGTGCCAGCGCCCGGGGCCCGCGACGCCGCGAACAGTCGGGCCGGCGCGCCGCTGATCGGGCGACCGCGGCGGATCGACCGCGGATCGGTCGGAGGGCGCCGCCGGGCACCGGTGGCGGACCGTCCCGCGTCCGACGCCGGGCGCCGCGGCGGCCGCGGGAGGCGTTTCGCCGGCATGAGCTCATGCCCTGCGGTAGGAAGGCCCATGGACTATGATGGCCGGTTCTTCGAGGAGATCGCTCGTGACCACCCGCAGGAAGATGCTCGGCGATGCCGCCCGCGTGGCCGCCGCGCTCGCGGCGGCCGGCTGGCTGCCCCGCACCGCGTCGGCGCAGCAGGCCGCCGCCTGGAACAAGGCCGCCTTCGAGGCCAAGACCGTCGCCGAGTTGATGAAGACGCTCGGCGCCTCGGCCCCGGTCGAGAGCAAGGACGTCCAGCTGACCGCGCCCGAGATCGCCGAGAACGGCGCGGTCGTGCAGATCGCGGTCGCGAGCAGCGCGCCGAACGTGCGGCGCCTGCTGGTGCTCGTCGAGAAGAACCCGAACACGCTGGCCGCCGCGTTCGACGTCACCGACGCGGTCGAGCCCGCGTTCACCACGCGCGTGAAGATGGGCCAGTCGTCCGACGTGTTCGCGGTCGCGCTGACCGGCGACGGCCGTGCGCTGTTCGCCAGGCGCGAGGTCAAGGTCACCCTCGGCGGCTGCGGCGGCTGACCGTCCCCCGACACAGGAGAGAGTCATGTCCGATCCGATGCGCATCCGCGCCCAGGTGTCCGGCGACAAGGCGGTGGTCCGCGTGCTGATGAGCCACGAGATGGAGACCGGCCAGCGCAAGGACGCGTCCGGCAAGCTCGTGCCCGCGTGGTTCATCCAGGAAGTCAGCGCGCAGCTGAACGGCAGGCCGGTGATGACGGCCCAGTGGGGGCCGGCGGTCTCGAAGAACCCGTTCCTGCAGTTCACCGTCCGCGGTGCGAAGGCCGGCGACAAGGTGAGCGTCACCTGGGTCGACAACCGGGGCGATCGCCGGACGGACGAGACGACGGTGAGTTGACGGTCCGGCGGACCGTCCGCGCGCCGGCGGTCCTCGGGGCCGCCCCGGCCGGTCGATGGCGCCGGCCGACGACGGTCCGATGATCCGATCCACAGGGAGCACCGGCCCGGGGCCGGTCGCCGCGGGCCCGACCCGCGGCGCGCACACGAGAAGAACGATGAGCACGCATCCGATCAGACGCATCGCCGGCGCGGTCGCGCTGGCATGGGTCGCCGCATGGCCGCTCGCGGCCGGCTCGCAGCAGGCGCCGAAGTCGACGGCCGACGCGATCGCCGAATACCGCAGGATGCTCGAGGACGGCAACCCGGCCGAGCTCTTCGAGGACCGCGGCGAGGCCCTCTGGAAGACCGCGCGCGGTCCGCGCGCCGCCACGCTGGAGCGCTGCGACCTCGGCCTGGGACCGGGCGTGGTGAAGGGCGCCTTCGTCACGCTGCCGCGCTGGTTCGCCGACACCGGCCGCGTCCAGGATCTCGAGTCCCGCCTGCTCACCTGCATCGAGACGCTGCAGGGCCTGCCCGCCGCCGAGATCGCGGCCGCGCCGTTCGGACAGGGGCCGCAGCGCGACATGGAAGCGCTGGTGGCCTGGATTGCCGCCGAGTCGCGCGGCCTGCGCTTCGACCTGCCGCAGCGGCACCCGGGCGAACGCGCGATGTACGAGCTCGGCCGCCGCGCGTTCTTCTATCGCGCCGGCTCGCACGACTTCGCCTGCGCGACCTGCCACGGCGAGGACGGCAAGCGGATCCGGCTGCAGGACCTGCCGCGGCTGACCGGCAATCCGGGCGACGGCGTGGGCTTCGCGGCCTGGCCGGCCTACCGCGTGAGCTCCGGCGAACTCTGGTCGATGCAGCGCCGGCTCAACGACTGCTTCCGCCAGATGCGCTTCCCGTACCCGGGCTACGCGTCCGAGGTCACCGTCGCGCTCGGCGTCTACATGGGCGTGAACGCGAAGGGCGCGGAGTCGATCGCGCCCGGCATCAAGCGCTGAGACCCCGCATGACCGCACCGACCCCCCGTTCC
>JBAXJZ010000547.1:0-3056 GCA_037137595.1 Burkholderiales bacterium
GGCTGTCGGTCTGGCGGGCCGCGCAGGCCGAGTTCGCCGACGCGTCGCCGTTCGACGCGGCGGTGCTGGCCGCGGTCCGCGCGGACCGCGTCGCCTGGGCGTTCTTCTGCGGCTACCAGGGCGCGCTGCGCGCCGCCTTCGGCGCGCCGGCCGGCCGGTCGGCGGCCTTCTGCGCGAACGAGTCCGGCAGGAAGGTCACCGAGGTCGAGACCGCGCTGCGCCGCGACGGCAGCTCGCTGCGGCTGGACGGTCGCAAGTCGTGGGCCTTGACGCCGTCGGACGACACCACGCTCTTCGTGCTCGCGCGCGCGGCCGAGGGCCCCGCGTCGGGGCCGGGCAGCCTCGCGGTCGTGCGCGTGCCGCTCGCGGCCGAAGGGCTGGTGCGCGAGGCCGGTTCGCCGCAGCGTGTGGTGCCCGAGCTGCCGCATGCAGCGCTGCGGCTGGAGGGCGTGCCGGTGGCCGATGCGGACGTGCTGCCCGGCGACGGCTACGCCGACCACGCGAAACCCTTCGGCCTCGTCGAGGGCGTCTTCATCCACGGCTGCGTGCTCGCCTCGCTGCTCGGCGAGGCGCGGGCGGACGCGTGGCCGGTCGACTGGATCGAGCGGGCGCTGGCCGCGATCGCGCTGCTGGGCGACTGCGCGCGACGGGATCCGCGTCGCCCGGGGACGGTGCTGGTCGCGACGGGCGCGCTCGCGCTCGCCGACGGCGTGCTGGGCGAGGTCGAGGCGCTGCGGTCGCCGTCGCGTGCGGTCGGGCGCGAGCGCTGGTCGCGCGATGCGCCGCTGCTCGGGCTCGGGCAGGCAAACCGGCGGCAGCGGGCGAAGACGGCGTGGGGGGCCTTCGGAGGCCCGCCCGTCGACCCGCCGCGACCCGGCGCGTAGCCTGCGACGGCCGCTTCCACGCGCCCCGAGTTGCCGACGATGCCGTTCGCCACCATCAAGTTCGTGCACCTGCTCTCGCTGCTGCTGCTCTTCTCGGCGAGTCTGGCGAAAAACCTGCTCGTGGCCGCGCAACCGTTCGACGCACGTGCGGCCACGAGGTGCCGAACCGCCGATCGCATCTCCGGCGCCGCAGCCGGTCTCATCGTCCTGTCGGGCATCGCGCTGGTTCTGGTGAGTCCGAAGGGCGCGGACTTCTACACGTCGAACGCCAGTCTGTGGATCAAGGTCGCGGTCCTGATCCTCGCCAGTGCGCTGATCCTCCGGACGAAGGTGTATTTCCGCGCCGCCGCGACGGGCGGCCCGTCTGTGGCCGACCCGGTGCCCGCCGCCATCGTCCGGATCCTCAGGGTCGATCTGGCGAGCCTCGTGCTGATGGCCTGGCTCGGGGTGCTCGTCGCCTACGGCATCGGCCTCAGGGTCCGAGCCGGCGACACCGCCACCGGCCCCGACCCGTCGGCCCGGGTCTCGGCCCTCGCGCCGGCGGCCCTCACGCCTTCAGCCCCCGCCGCAGCGCGTCCGCGCACATCGACACCGCCTCGTTCGCCTCGTCGATCGCGCGGCCCATCGGCACGAAGCCGTGGATCATCCGCTCGAAGCTCACCAGCGACGCGCGCACGCCGCTCTCGGTGAGGCGCTGCGCGTACTGCACGCCCTCGTCGCGCAGCGGGTCGTAGCCGGCGACCAGCACCAGCGCCGGCGGCAGCTTCGACAGGTCCGGCGCGAGCAGCGGCGACGCACGCCAGTCGAGGTCGTGCTTCGGGTCGTCGATGTAGTGGTCGTGGTAGTAGCGCATCGAGTCCGCGGTCAGCAGGTAGCCCTGTGCGTTCGCGGTGTGCGAGGGCGCGACGCGGCGCTGGTCGGTGGCCGGGTAGATCAGCAGCTGGAACGCGATCGGCAGGTCGCCGGCGTCGCGCGTGGCGATGGCCACCACCGCGGCGAGGTTGCCGCCGGCGCTGTCGCCGCCCACCGCGAGGCGCGACGCGTCGACGCCGAGCGAGGCGGCGTTCGCACGCACCCACCGCGTGGCGGCCACGCAGTCGTCGACGGCCGCGGGGAAGCGGTGCTCGGGGCCCATCCGGTAGTCGACCGAGACGACCGCGCAGCCCGACTGCAGCGCGAGCTGGCGGCACAGCACGTCGTGCGTGTCGAGGTCGCCGATCACCCAGCCGCCGCCGTGGTAGTAGACGAGCACCGGCAGCGCGCCGGCGTCGGTCCGCGGCCGGTACAGGCGCAGCGGGATCGGGCCGGCCGGGCCCTCGGCGGCGACGTCGCGCACCTCCGGCAGCGGCGGCGTCTCGGGCTGCGTGAAGGCGCGGCGCTCGCGGTAGAAGCGGCGCGCGTCCGCGGGGCTCAGCAGGTGGGTGGGCGGGATGCCGCTCGACGCGATCAGGTCGAGCAGCACGCGGGCCTGGGGGTGCAGCATGGGGCGTCTCCTCGTGAAGAGGCGATCGTAGCCCGCCGCGCGACCGGCGCGCGGCCCGGGGCCCCGGAAGCGGACCGGCGTCCGCGTCGCACCGCGCGCGAGCGGCTCGACCGGTCGGGACACGCGGGCGAGCGGGATTTCAGGTGAAAGGAATCGAGCGTATCCTTGCACGACAGAATCCAATGGTCCGCATGATGCCCCGACCCGCCAGACCGACCCGCCCCGCCGTCGTGGCCCGGTCCGCCCCGGCCCCGGTCGACGACCGGGCGCGTGTGCTCACCCGCGCGACGCTGCGCGCGGCGGACCTGCTGGACCTGAACGGGGCGCGGCTCGCCGCCACGCTGGGCGTGAGCGAGGCCGGCGTGTCGCGGCTGGTCGCCGGCACCCGCACGATCGATCCGGCGAGCAAGGAGGGCGAGCTCGCCGCGCTGCTGATCCGCTGCTTCCGCTCGCTCGACGCGCTGGTGGGCGGCGACGACGCACAGCGCCGCGCCTGGATGGCTGCGCCCAACCGCGCGCTGAACGGGGTGCCGCGCGAGCGGATCGCCACGGTCCAGGGGCTGGTCGCCACCGTGGGGTACCTCGACGCGATGCGGGCGCCGCTGTGAGTCGGCTCGGCGGGGCGGGTCGCGCCGGTCTCGCCTGCAATGTCGGCCGCACCGGCCGCACCGGCCGAACCCGTCGCGCCG
>JBAXJZ010000548.1:0-3046 GCA_037137595.1 Burkholderiales bacterium
ATCGCCTCCGAGTTCGTCGCGCGGCAGAAGCCCGACGGCCACACGCTGGTGCTCGGCACCTCGGGCACGCACGCGATCAACGCGGCGCTCTACCGGAAGCTGCCGTTCGACGTCGAGGCCGACTTCACGCCGGTGGCCACGCTGGTCGACGTCTCGAACGTGCTGACGATCAACCCCGAGGTCCTCGACGCGAGGACCGTCCAGGAGTTCGTCGCGAAAGTGAAGGCCGAGCCCGGCAAGTACAACTTCGCCTCGACCGGCAACGGCACCGGCACGCACCTCGCGTTCGCCGAGTTCCTGGCACGGGCCGGGCTCGACATGGTCCACGTGCCCTACAAGGGCGGCCCCGAGGCGATGACCGCGGTCCTGTCGGGTCAGGTCTGCTGCATCATGAACCAGGTGCAGACGGTGCTGCAGCAGTGGAAGGCCGGCAAGGTGCGGCTGCTCGGCGTGACCACGCCGAAGCGCGTCGCGGTGGTGCCCGAGGTGCCGACCATCGCCGAGTCCGGCTTTCCGGGCTTCACGTCCTACATCTGGTTCGGGCTGCTCGGCCCGAAGGGCATGGACCCGAAGGTGGTCGAGCGGCTGAACGGCGCGGTGCGCCAGGTGCTCGAGCAGCCGGACATCTCGGCGAAGCTCACCGGCGCCGGCAACGCGGTGCGGATCGAGTCGCCGCAGCAGTTCCGCGAGACGCTCAGGGCGGACCGCGCGCACTGGGCGACCGTGGTGAAGCAGGCGGGCGCGACCATCGATTGACCGGGCGCGGCGGCCGCGGGCCGCGTCATATTGCGAATGATTCGCATTAAGCGGACAATGGGCCGGTGATGACCGGTCCCTCCGCCTCCCCGACCGTCGCCGTGTCCGACGCGCCGACGCCGGGGCTCGCGCTCGACGCCCTGCCCCCGGATCGACCCGCACGCGTGACCGCGGTCGACCCGGTCGCCGCCGGCCAGCCGGCCGAGCGCGCCCGCCAGCTCGCCGACCTCGGCTTCGTGCCCGGCGAGGAGGTGGTGGTGGTTGCGCGCGCCTGGCCGGGCGGCGACCCGATGGTGGTGCGGATCGGCGAGTCGCGCTTCGCGCTGCGCGGCGCCGAGGCGGCCTGCGTGCGCGTGGAGCCGATCGCGTGACCGAGGCCGTCGTCCGCGTGTTCCCGTCCGGGCCCACGGTGGCGCTCGTGGGCAACCCGAACTGCGGCAAGACGGCCCTCTTCAACCTGCTGACCGGCAGCCGCCAGAAGGTGGCGAACTACGCGGGCGTGACCGTCGAGCGCAAGGAGGGCCGGCTGCTCGGCGTGCCGGGCCGCGGCGTCCGCGTGCTGGACCTGCCGGGCGCCTACAGCCTCTATCCGCGCTCGCCCGACGAGCGCGTGACCGCCGACGTGCTCGCCGGCCGCGCGCAGGGCGAGCGTCGCCCCGACCTCGCGGTCTGCGTGGTCGACGCGACCAACCTGCGCCGCAACCTGCGCCTGGTACTCGCCGTGCTTCGCCAGGGCCTGCCGGTGGTGGTCGCGCTCAACATGGCCGACGTCGCCGAGAAGCGCGGCCGGCCGGTGGACGCGGCGGTGCTGTCGGAGGCGCTCGGCGTGCCGGTGGTGCCCACCGTGGGCGTGCGCCGCGACGGCGACGCGGCGCTGCGGGCGCTGATCGCGGACACCCGGGCCTGGCCCGCAGCGCCCGCGGACCCGCCCGACCCGTCGCAGGACGAGGCGCGGCTGCGCGCGATCCTCGGCCGCCTCGGCCAGGACGCGGCGCGGCCGGACACGGTCACCGAGCGGATCGACCGTGTGGTGCTGCACCCGCTGGCGGGTCCGATGGTGCTCGCGGTGCTGCTCTTCCTGGTGTTCCAGGCGGTCTTCGCCTGGGCGCAGGCGCCGATGGCGTGGATCCAGGCCGGCGCGACCGCGGTGGGCGCCGCGGTCCACGCCGCGCTGCCCGCCGACGGACCGGGCGGCTGGCTCGGCAGCCTGCTCGCCGACGGCGTGATCGCGGGCGTGGGCGGCGTGCTGGTGTTCCTGCCGCAGATCCTGATCCTCTTCCTCTTCATCCTGCTGCTCGAGGAATCGGGCTACCTGCCGCGCGCGGCCTTCCTGCTCGACCGGATGATGGGCGGCGTGGGGCTGTCCGGCCGCTCCTTCATCCCGCTGCTGTCGAGCTTCGCCTGCGCGATCCCCGGAATCATGGCGACCCGCACGATCTCCGACCGCCGCGACCGGCTGGTGACGATGATGATCGCGCCGCTGATGACCTGCTCGGCGCGGCTGCCGGTCTACACCCTGCTGATCGGCGCCTTCGTGCCGGCGCGCGGGCTCGCCGGCGGCGCCGTCGGCCTGCAGGGACTGGTGCTGTTCGCGCTCTACGTGGCCGGCATCGCGGGCGCGTTCGCGGTCGCCTGGGTGCTGAAGCTGCTCACCGGCCGCGGCGAGGTGCGGATGCTGATGATGGAGCTGCCCGCCTACCGCTGGCCGGCGCCGCGGCACGTCGCGATCGGTCTGCTGCAGCGCGCGAAGCTCTTCCTGCGCCGCGTGGGCGGCGTGATCCTGGTGCTGACGGTCGCGCTCTGGGTGCTCGCGAGCGTGCCCGTGCCGCCGCCCGGCGCGATCGGCTCGCCGATCGAGTACAGCGTCGCCGGGATGCTCGGCAGGGCGCTCGCGGTGCTGCTCGAGCCGGTGGGCTTCAACTGGCAGATCGCGATCGCCCTGGTGCCGGGGCTCGCCGCGCGCGAGGTGGTGGTCTCCTCGCTCGGCACGGTCTACGCGCTGGGCGGCGAGGACGTGGCCGGCGCGCTCGCGCCGGTGATCCGGCACGGCTGGAGCGCGGCCACCGCCTATGCGCTGCTCGCGTGGTTCGTGTTCGCGCCGCAGTGCCTGTCGACGCTGGCCGTCGTGCGGCGCGAGAGCGGCGGCTGGACGATGCCGGCGGTGCTCGCCGGCTACCTGTTCGCACTCGCCTACCTCGCCGCCTTCGTCACCTACCGGGTGGCGCTGGCGCTCGGCGCGGGCTGACGCGGCCGCCCGCGCGCCGGGCGGTCCGTGCCGCGCGCCGGACCG
>JBAXJZ010000549.1:0-3041 GCA_037137595.1 Burkholderiales bacterium
CTCGGCGAGGATCGCGAGCTGCGCGGGCGAGTCGACGAGGGTGATGAAGCGCACCGACGGCCACGCGGCGGCGAGCGCGCCCCAGCGCGCCGCGTCGCCGACGACGGCGAGCTGGTTGGCCATCAGCACGCGGCGCGCGCCGGCCTCGACCGCCAGCCGCGCCTGGTGCACGTTCGCGACGGTGAGGCCCCAGGCGCCGTCGCGCAGCTGCTCGGCGAAGAGCTGCGGCGCGTTGGTGGTCTTGCCGTGCGGCGCGAGCGACGCGCCGGTGGCCGCGACGAAGCCGCCGAGCCACGCGGCGTTGTGCCGCAGCGCGGACTCGGAGAGCACCGCCACCGGCAGCGGGAGGTCGCCGCGCAGCAGCCGCAGGTCCTGCGCGGCGGCGTCGCGGACGCGGAAGGGCGCGCGCTCGGGCGGGAAGCCCTTGAAGCTCGCGTCGAGCAGCTCGTCGAGGATCGCGTCGGGAGTGGGCATGGCGTGACGTGTCATGGATCGGGAGCCTGCTGCCGCGGCGCCGACCTCGCGCACGCCGGCCCGGCCCCCGGGGCCCGCTTCACGGCATGGCCGCGAGCGTGAGGAAGACCGCGAAGATGCCGAGGTGGACCACGCCCTGCAGCAGCGTGGTCCGCCCGGTGGCCAGGCTGATGCCGGAGATGTAGAGCGTCAGCAGCAGCAGGGCCATCTCGGTGCCCGGCAGGCCGAGTTCCATCGGCAGGTCGAGCCACAGCGCCACGCACCCCACGACCGGGATGGTCAGGCCGATCGTGGCGAGCGCCGAGCCCAGCGCGAGGTTCAGGCTCACCTGGAGCCGGTTGGCGCGGGCCGCGCGCAGGGCGGCGACGCTCTCGGGCAGCAGCACGATCACGGCGATCACGACGCCGACGAACGCGAGCGGCAGTCCCGCGCCCGTGACCACGCGCTCGAGCGCGGGCGACAGCGACTTGGCGAGCAGCACGACGGCCGCGAGCGCGGCCACCAGCAGCGCCAGGCTGATCAGCGCGCGGCGCGCGGTCGGCCGCACCTCCTCCGTGTCGGGGGCGGCGTCCTCGGGCGCGAAGTAGTCCCGGTGACTCATCGTCTGGACGTACAGGAAGGTGCCGTAGAGCACCACCGACACCAGGCTGACCACCAGCAGCTGCACCGGCGCGAAGGTGGGGCCGTCCGTCGTGCGCGTGAAGCCCGGCAGCACCAGCGTCATCACCGTCATCGTGCCGAGCACGCACAGCGCCGAGGTCGCCGCGTCGAGGCGGAACCCCTGCTCGCGATGCCGCATCCCGCCCAGCAGGAGGCACAGGCCGACGACGCCGTTCAGCAGCACCATGACGGTGGCGTACACCGTGTCGCGGGCGAGGGTCTCGGCGCCCGCCTTGCCCGCGAGCATCAGCGACATGATCAGCGCCACCTCGATGATCGTCACCGCCAGCGCGAGCACGATCGAGCCCAGCGGCTCGCCGAGCCGCAGCGCGAGGATCTCGGCATGGTGGACGGCCGCGAACACCGAGCCGAGCAGCAGCGCCGCCGCGAGCGCGAGCATCGCGGCGGGCGGCCCCGTGTCGCCGCCCGGCAGGACGGCGACGAGGCCGAGCGAGGCGATCGGCGCGATCCAGCACCAGGCGGGGACGCGTTCGATCTGGGCGGCGGTCAACGACATGGAGGTCCTGGCAGCGGGTCGATCAGGGACGGGGCGGCGTCATCCGCGTCAGCAGCGTCACGCCGGCCCGATCCGCGGTGTCGTAGTAGGTGAAGCCGGTGCGGTTCCCGCGCCGGCCGCGGCTCAGCACCGGCATCCCGCGCGCGCGGGCCGCGGCCTCGGCCGCGTCGGCGTCGGGCACCTCGAAGCCGAGATGGTAGACGCCCTCGCCGTGCCGCTCGAGGAACTCGCGCTGCGGCGACGGCGCATCGCCGGGCTGGCACAGCTGCAGCTGCACCGACGGCAGCTGGCAGACGCGATACCTCAGGCCCATGAAGCCGTCGCGGTTCGGCACGTCGAGCTCGACGTATTCCGACAGCGGCGGATACTCGACCCACGGGCCGATGCCGATCGACTCGTAGTACGCCTGCGCGGCGTCGATGTCGCGCACCACCATGCAGACGTGGTGGAGCCGGTCGAAGAGCGGGAGCGCGGTCGTCACGACTTCACCGGCACGACGTAGTTCAGCACGCGGCGTCCGCCGTCGACGTAGACGGTCTCGCCGGTCAGGTAGGACGCGTCGTCGCTCGCGAGGAACGCGACCACCGCCGCCACCTCCGAGGCCTCGCCGTAGCGGCCGAGCGGCGTGCGCGACAGGATCGCGTGGTGCCCGGCGCTCTGCACGAAGGCGCCGGCCACCATCTCGGTCATGATCGTGCCCGGGCCCACGCCGCAGACGCGGATGCCGTGCGGCGCGAAGGCCACGGCGGCGGTCGAGGTCACCTGGTTCATGCCGCCCTTGGAGATCGCGTAGGGCGCGACCGTGGGGTTCGCCAGGCCGGAGTTGATCGACGACATGTTGACGATCACGCCGCCGCGGCCCCGGGCGATCATCCGCCGCGCGGCGGCCTGGGTGCCGTAGAACGCGCCCTTCAGGTTGACGGCGAGCACGCGCTCGAGCAGCTCGGGCGTGACGTCGAGGAAGTCGACGACCGGCGCGATGCCGGCGTTGTTGACCATCACGTCGATCGACCCGAAGCGCTCGACGGCGGCATCGACCAGCGCGACCACCTCGGGCGAGTTCGCGACGTCGGCCTTCACCGCGTGGACGGTGTCGGGCGTGCCGATCTCGGCGGCGGTGGCGTGCAGGCGCTCGACGTCGATGTCGGAGACGACGACCTTCGCGCCGTCGGCGAGCAGGCGTTCGGCGGTGGCGCGGCCGATGCCGCGGGCGGCGCCGGTGACGACGGCGACACGTCCTGAGAGCTTCATCGGGGGGACTCCTCGGCGTACGGGGTTCGACGGGGCCGACCGGCGCCGGCCGCGGACGCGGCGCCGGCGCGGGCCGGCGGACCGCGGGAGACGCATGATGCCGCGCCGCGCGCCGCGCGTCGCGCTCGGGCACCGCCGG
>JBAXJZ010000550.1:0-3030 GCA_037137595.1 Burkholderiales bacterium
CGCCCGGAAGATCATCGAGGACAACCGCGACAAGATCGAGGCGATGACCGCCGCGCTGCTCGAGTGGGAGACCATCGACGCCGAGCAGATCGAGGACATCGTCGCCGGTCGCGCGCCGCGTCCTCCGCGGGATCGCGGCCCGAACCAGCCGGGCTCGCCGCCGGCCTCGCCGTCGCCGGGCGTGGCGCCCAACGCGCCCACCGCGCCCGCCGCGCACTGACCGGCCCGCCGCCTCGCGCGGCGTGCCCGTCCTCCGGACCGCGCCCGCCCCTCGGCGGGCGCGTCCACGTCGGGAGCCCGCCGACCGCCCCCGATCGCGCGGGTGGCCCCCGGACCCCCACCGCCTGCCGACCCACCCTGGCCAACGCCGTGCCGCCGACCGAGCCGCCCCCCACGCCCGTGCTGCGCTGCGGCCGCTTCGAGCTGGCGCTCGACCGGCCGCTCGTGATGGGCATCCTCAACGTCACCGAGGACTCGTTCTCCGACGGCGGCCGCTGGCTCGACCCGTCGGCCGCGGTGGCGCACGCGAGGCGGATGCTCGACGAAGGCGCGGACCTGATCGACATCGGCGCCGAGTCGACGCGGCCCGGCGCGCCGCCGGTCCCGGCCGAGGTCGAGGCCGCACGACTGGTCCCGGTGCTGCGGGCGCTCGCCGACTGCGGCCGTCCGCTGTCGGTCGATACCCGCAAGCCCGAGGTGATGCGCGCGGTGATCGCCACCGGGCTCGCCGACCTGATCAACGACGTGGCCGGCTTCGCGTCCGACGCGGCGGTCGACGCGGTCGCCGGCTCGAACGCGGCCTGTTGCGTGATGCACATGCAGGGGGACCCGCTGACCATGCAGCAGGCCCCCGCCTATCGGGACGTCGTCGAGGAGGTCCGGGACTGGCTTGCCGCGCGGGTGGCCGCATTGCAGCATGTCGGGGTGGGGCCGGACCGGATCCTGATCGACCCGGGCATCGGCTTCGGCAAGACAGTGGCGCACAACCTCGAACTGATCGCGCGGCTGCCCGAGCTGTCGCCGGGAGGTACCCCGGTGCTGGTGGGCGTGTCGCGCAAGTCGATGATCGGTTCGATCACCGGCCGCCCGGTCGACGAACGGCTGCCGGGCAGTCTGGCCGCGATGCTCGCCGCGGTCGCACGCGGCGCGCGGATCGTGCGGGTGCACGACGTGGCCGCCTCCCGCGACGCGCTCGCGGTCTGGACGGCGGTCGATGCGGCCGCCCGGGGAGAACGATGATGGGACGCAAGTACTTCGGAACCGATGGGGTCCGCGGCCGGGTCGGCGAGATGCCGATCACGCCCGACTTCGTGATGCGGCTGGGCTATGCCGCGGGCCGCGTGCTCGCGCAGCGCGGCAGCGGCCGTCCGGCGGTGCTGATCGGCAAGGACACCCGCGTGTCGGGCTACATGCTCGAGGCCGCGCTCGAGGCGGGCTTCTCGGCCGCCGGCGTCGACGTGATGCTGTCCGGCCCGCTGCCCACGCCCGCGGTGGCCTACCTGACCCGCGCGTTGCGACTGTCGGCGGGCGTGGTGATCAGCGCGTCGCACAACCCGTTCGACGACAACGGCATCAAGTTCTTCTCGGCCGACGGCAACAAGCTGCCCGACGAGACCGAGGCCCGGATCGAGGCCGCGGTCGAGGAGCCGATGGGCTGCGTGAAGTCCGAACAGCTCGGTCGCGCGAAGCGGATCGAGGACGCGGCCGGCCGCTACATCGAGTTCTGCAAGAGCACCTTCCCGAACGACCTCGACCTGCACGGCATGAAGGTCGTGGTCGACTGCGCGAACGGCGCGGCCTATCACACCGCGCCGCACGTCTTCCACGAGCTCGGCGCCGAGGTGATCTCGATCGGCGCGTCGCCCAACGGCCTGAACATCAACGACAAGGTGGGCGCCACCCATCCGAAGGCGTTGCGCTGCGCGGTGCTCGAGCATGGCGCCGACCTCGGCATCGCGCTCGACGGCGACGCCGACCGCCTGCTGATGTGCGACGCCGAGGGCCGTGTCTTCGACGGCGACGAACTGCTCTACCTGATCGTCCGCGAGCGCGCGGCGCGCGGCCCGGTGGCCGGGGCCGTGGGCACGCTGATGTCGAACTTCGGCCTCGAGCAGGCCTTCCAGCGGCTGGGCATCGGCTTCGAGCGCGCCAAGGTCGGCGACCGCTATGTGCTCGAGACCCTGCAGCAGCGCGGCTGGCTGTACGGCGGCGAGAGTTCCGGCCACCTGCTCTGCCTGGACTGCCACACCACCGGCGACGGCACCATCAGTGCGCTGCAGGTGTTGGGGGCGATGCGCCGCGGCGGCGCGACCCTGCGTGCGCTGACCGGCGACCTGGTGCTCTACCCGCAGAAGCTGATCAACGTGCGCGTGGACCGCGGCTTCGACTGGCAGCGCCACGACGGCCTGCGCGCGGCGCGCGAGCAGGTCGAGCGCGAGCTGGGCGCGGACGGCCGCGTGCTGATCCGCCCGTCCGGCACCGAGCCGCTGCTGCGGGTGATGGTCGAGGCGCGCAGCGACGACGCGGCCGACCGGCTGGCGAAGCGTCTGGCCGAGGCGGTCGCGGGCTGACCGCCGACCGGCGCGGCGTCCGGGTCCCGTCGCCGAGCGCGGCCGGTCCGGCGCGCCGGGCGCACGCTCCGTTCGATCAGGGCTGGCCGGACGCCAGGTAGGCCGACACGTCCCAGATCTGCGAATCGCTGATCTTGTTGCGCAGGACCGCCATGTCCGGGACGTTCCGGTAGATCGCGTAGGTGATCAGCGCCTGGAACCCCGCCTCGCGGGTCGCGCGCGTGCGCAGGTCCTGGACCGTGTGGCAGTCGATGCAGGTCTGGGCGCTGCCGGGCAGCGACGAGAAGAGCGCCTTGCCGGTGGTCGGGTTGCCGACGTAGCCCGGCGCGGGCGCCGGGGCCGGTGCGGGGGCGGGCGCGTTGGCCGGGGCCGGTGCTGCGGCGGGGGACGAGGCGGGTGCCGGGGCGGCGGACTGCGAGACCGCGGTCGAGCCGGACGGCGTCGACGCGGCGGCCGTGTC
>JBAXJZ010000551.1:0-3013 GCA_037137595.1 Burkholderiales bacterium
CGTCATCGCCGCAGACGGCGAGGTCGCCGGCGATCGCGAGCGCCGCGCCGCCGTTGATCGCGTGGCGCTCGAGCGCGACCAGCAGCACCGCGTCGAGCGAGGCGAGCGTCGCGTGCATGCGGCGCCAGCGCGCCGGGAAGTCGGCCACCCAGTCGGGCCTGGGGGTCGCACCGAAGGCCTTCAGGTCCAGGCCCGAGCAGAACGATCCGCCCGCGCCGCGCAGCACGACCGCGCGCAGCGAGGCGTCCTCGCGCACCGCGTCGAGCGCCGCCTGCAGATCCTGCGCAAGCGTGCCGTCGATCGCGTTGCGGCGCTCCGGCCGGTTCAGCACGACCTCCGCCCAGCCGTCGTGCCGCACGAGCCGCACGGCTGCATCGGTTCCGTCCATCGTCTCCTCCCTCGGGCAGGGCCGCCGCGTCAGGCGCGCAGCGTGACCCGCCAGTCCATCATGTCGGCGCGACAGTCGGTCACGCTGTGCGCGATCGGGCGCTGATCCCAGCCGATCGTCGTGGTGACGATCCGCAGCACCGCGGCGCCGTCTTCGTAGTCCAGCCGCTTCGCGAGGCGCGGGTCGGCGAGCGTGGCCAGCACGCGCACGCGGGTGGCGGCGCTGCGCACCCCCAGCCCCGACTCGATCGCGGTGGCCACGTCGGTCTCGGCCAGGTCCTGCCCGGCCAGCCGCTCGGCGAGCGCGGGCGCGCACCAGGTGGTGCCGACCACGAAGGGCACGTCGTCCCGGTAGCGCAGCACGGAGACCGCGCCGACCGGACTGCCCTCGGGCACGTCGAGCGCGCGCGCGACGTCGCGCGACGCCTTGACCGTCCGATGCCCGAGCAGCTTGCCGTGCGCGCGGTGGCCGCGCTTCCTCATCGCCTCGAGCACGCCCACCAGCGGCCCGTGGGCCTGGCCGCGGCCGGGCCGGGTCACGTAGGAGCCCTTGCCGTTGACGGTCTCGACGAGCCCCGCGGCATTGAGCTCGGCGAGCGCCTGGCGCACCGTGATGCGGCTCACGCCGAAGCGGGCGATCAGCGCGGACTCCGACGCCAGCCGCTCGCCCGGTGCGAGTCGACCCTCGAGGATGTCCGCCCGCAGCGCGTCCCGCACCTGCGCGAAGAGCGGCGCGGGCCCGCCCATCGCGGCGGCCGGCACGAAACGGTGGCTTGCGTCGTCCATCGAACCTATTATGATAGGTTATGACAGGAGGAGGTCAAGTGGAGACGACGACGGAAGTCGCGCCCGGCCGCGGCAGTGCCCTGCCCGCGCCATTGCGGACGCCGGTGTGCGACCGGCTCGGCCTGAGCCACCCGGTGTTCGCGTTCTCCCACTCGGTGCCGGTCGCGGCCGCGGTCTCGCGCTGCGGCGGCCTCGGCACCTACGGCGCCACCCGCCGCACGCCGCAGGAGATCCGCGACGAGCTCGCGGCGCTGCGCCGCCTCGCCGGCGACGTGCCGATCGGCGTGAACCTGGTGCTGCCGCCCGGCATGCCCGAGGACAACGACCCCGAAGCGCTCGAGCGCGAGCTGCCCGAGCGCCACAAGGCCTTCGTCAAGGGGCTCTACGAGAAGTACGAGGTGCCGCCGCCGAAGCGCCGCGGCATGCGCACCCGGTTCCTGCGGTCCAACGAGATCGCCCGCGCGCAGATGGACGCGGTCGTCGCGTCCGACGTGGAGCTGGTGGCGCTCGGCATCGGCGCGCCGGCGGACTTCGTCGAGCGCTGCAAGCGCGCCGGCAAGACCATCGTCGCGCTGGTGGGCTCGCCCAAGCACGCGCGTCGCGCGATCGACGCGGGCGCGGACCTGCTGGTGGCGCAGGGGCACGATTCCGCCGCCCACACCGGGCCGATCGGCACCTTCTCCCTGGTGCCCCAGGTGGTGGCGCTGGCCGGCGACGTGCCGGTGCTCGCCGCCGGCGGCGTCATGACCGGCCGGCACGTCGCGGCCGCGCTCGCGATGGGCGCGCAGGGCGTCTGGACGGGCAGCCTCTGGCTCGCGACCGAGGAGTACGCGATCCATCCGATCCTGCTGAAGAAGCTGATCGCCGCGGGCAGCGAGGACACGGTGGTCACGCGCTCGGAGAGCGGCAAGACGTTCCGGCAGCTCCGGAGCGCGTGGAGCGACGAGTGGAGCGCGCCCGACGCGCCCCGGCCGCTCGCGATGCCGTACCAGGACATGCTGGTGGGCGACCTGCTCGGGGCGATCGACGACCACGAGATCGAGCCGCTGATGCACTACGCGGTGGGGCAGGGCGTGGCCTGGATCCGCGGTCGCGAGCGGGTGGCCGACGCCTACGCGCGGCTGCTCGACGAGACGCGGGCCGCGCTCGCGCCGCTCGCCGCGCTGGCCGGGGGGGCGCGATGAGCGCCCGCCGCACGGTGCCCTCGGCCGCACGCCGCGCGCTGGTGCTGGGCGGTGCGTCCGCGCTGCTGCCCGCGGCCGGTCGTGCGCAGTCCGGCTGGCCCGCGAAGCCCGTGAAGATCGTCTCGCCGTATCCCGCCGGCGGCTCGAACGACGCGGTCGCCCGCGTGCTCGCCGCGAAGCTCTCGGACCTGTGGGGCCAGCGCGTGTTCGTCGAGAACAAGCCCGGCGCGAACAACCGGATCGCCACGCAGGAGCTCGCACGTGCCGCGCCCGATGGCTACCACCTGATGCTCGCGGCGGCGCCGCACGGTGCGAACCCGGGCCTGTACGACCACAAGCTGCCCTACGACACGCTGAAGGACTTCGCGCCGATCGTGCGCGCCACCGTGTCGCCGGTGGGCTTCTGGGTGCCCGCGGCCTCGCCGCACCGCACGCTGAGGGACCTCGCCGAGGCGGCGCGCGCGGCGCCCGGCAAGCTCTTCGCCGGATCGCCCGGCAACGGCAGCGGCCCGCACATGGTGATCGAGCTCTGGAACTGGAAGACCGGCGCGCGCTTCGAGCACCTGCCGATGAAGGGCGATGCGCCGCTGGCCGTCGAGACGGTCGCCGCACGCGTGGACGTGGGCGTGACCGGTCTCACGGTGATGAAGCCGCAT
>JBAXJZ010000552.1:0-3013 GCA_037137595.1 Burkholderiales bacterium
CCTGACGATGGCGCTGGGCGCGGGCTCGGTCACGCCCTGGCAGATGGTGGGCGGCATCTCGGTCTTCGCCAATGGCGGCTACCGGATCGATCCCTACCTGATCGCGAAGGTGACCGACGCGAACGGCAAGGTGCTCGCGCAGGCGCGACCGGTGAAGGCCGGCGACGAGGCGGTCCGTGCGATCGACGCACGCAACGCCTTCCTGATGGACAGCCTGCTGCGCGACGTGGTCCGCAAGGGCACGGCCACCGCGGCGCTGCGCCTGAAGCGCGGCGACCTCGCCGGCAAGACCGGCACCACCAACGACTCGCACGACGCGTGGTTCGCCGGGTACTCGCCGAAGGTGGCGGGTGTCGCCTGGGTGGGCTTCGACCAGCCGCGCAAGCTCGGCGACCGCGAGACCGGCGGCGGCCTCGCGCTGCCGATCTGGATCAACTACATGGCGGTCGCGCTGCGCAGCATTCCCGAGAAGCCGCTCGAGCCGCCTGCCGGCGTCGTGCAGGTCAACAACGACTGGTACTACGCGGAGACCCGCCCGGGTCAGGGCATCTCGTCCCTGGGCGTGGCCGAGGACGGGCTCGGCACCGGCGAGCGCGGCGAGCAGGTGCGCGAACAGGTGTTCTGAGGGTCCGTCGGGCCCGGGTGGCGCAGCAGCCTGAGCCCCCGCGGCACGGCGCGAGCCGGCAGATCTTGCGACACGGGCGCGTCGACACCGCCGGCCGCCCCGGACAGCACCCGTCGATCCGATCGCCCAGGGCCCACGCGGCGGCGTGCCCGGCCGGGCACGCGCGTTGCCTCCTCGTCTCGCGAAGGCAGCGGGGGTTGCCGGTCGGCCACCGTCACGGCCGGCCGCGCCCTCCCTCCCTGCGTCGTTCTTCTCCTTTTGGACGCGAGGTTTCGCCCCGCTCACGCGGGGCGTTTTTTGTCTTCGAGCTGCCGCCCTGCACGCCTGCGCGCGGTCGGAGCGGGGAACACGGACATCCGCGCCGCGCCCGCGCTCCCACCCGGGCGCGGGTCGGGCTCCGACTCCGTCGAGCCGGCCCGACCTCTAGATTCCGACCCTAGGCGGACGGCGACGACGAGGATGGGACGGGACGGGACGCGACGATGATCGCTCTGATGGTCGAGGATTCGGCGCTTGTCCGCAGCCGCCTCATCCCCATGCTCGCCGCGTTCAGCGGCGTGTGCGTCGTCGCCTCGGTGGACACCACAACCGCCGCGCTCGACTGGCTGCGCGACAACCGCTGCGACTGCGTGCTGCTCGACCTGTCGCTGCCCGGCGGTTCGGGCGTCGCGCTGCTCGACGCCCTCGAGCGCGGCGGCGTCGACGGGCCGCCGCCGATGCGGGTCGTGCTCACCAACGGCGTCAGCGACGCGGTGCGCCGACACTGCGCGTCGCGCGGCGCGGCCGCGGTCTTCGACAAGTCGATCGAGCTCGATCAGCTGTTCGCCTTCCTGCGGCGCGGGCGCTGCACGCTCCATTGAGGCGGACGCCGCGCGCGCCGGAGTCCGGCGCGCGCGGCGCCGGTCACTGGATCAGGCCGTTCTTCATGGCGTAGTAGGTGACGTCGCTGTTCGAGCGCAGGCTGAGCTTCTCCAGCACCCTGGACCGGTACGTGCTGATGGTCTTGAAGCTCAGGTTCAGCACGGTGGCGATCGCGGTCACCGACTCGCCCTTCGCGAGTCGCAGGAACACCTGCAGCTCGCGGTCCGACAGCTGCGTGTGCGGCGGCTCGTCGCCGTGTGCGCCGAGGCCGTTGGCGAGCAGGTCGCCCACCGCTTCGGTCACGAAGCGCCGGCCCTGGGCCACCGAGCGGATCGCGCGCAGCAGGTCGGCCGGCTCGCAGTCCTTCGGCAGGTAGCCCGAGGCGCCGAGCTTGAGCATCTGCAGCGCGTAGTGCTGCTCGGGGAACGACGACAGCATCAGCACCGGCAGCTCGGGACGTCGCAGACGGATGGCGCGCAGCACGTCGACGCCGTTCTGACCCGGCATCGAGATGTCCAGGAGCATCACGTCGCAGGCGTCGTTGCGGACGAGGTCGAGCGCCTCCCGGCCGCTGCCGGCCTCCTCGATGCTCTCCATGTCGGGCTGCCCCGACAGGAACTGGCGGAAGCCGGCACGGACGATGGGATGGTCGTCGCAGATGACGACCTTGAGCTTGCGGCTGCTGGCGGTGTGCTGTGCGGGGTTCATGATGGATGGGCTCTCCTGGCGGGCATCGTTATTGCTGACCTGGGTTGCGCGGCCGAGCGTGTCGGCTGCGCGGCAACGGAGATGCAACCATCGTGCCCGTCTCGAGCAAGCCTCCGACCCTCGATCCCGCCGGCGTCCTCGACTCGGCTGCCGGTTTGTCCGACGACGGCGCGGCCCTCGCGGCGTGGCTGCAGCGCACCCGCGAAGCGGAGCGCGCCGAGCTCGCCCGCGAGCTGCACGACGAGCTCGGCGCGATCCTCACCGCGGCCCGCCTCGACGTCGCGTGGATCGCCGCGCAGCCGTGCTGCCACGAGCCCGCGATCGCGGCACGCC
The DNA here is from genome assembly GCA_037137595.1 of Burkholderiales bacterium. Taxonomy (GTDB): domain Bacteria; phylum Pseudomonadota; class Gammaproteobacteria; order Burkholderiales; family Burkholderiaceae_E; genus UBA4615. The sequence continues at coordinate 2,528 of JBAXJZ010000552.1, forward strand.
TGGCCGCGCTGCAGCGCGTGCTCGCTCAGGGCATCGAGCTCAAGCGGCGCATCGTCGAGGACCTGCATCCGACGGTGCTCACGCACCTCGGCCTCGTGCCCGCGCTCGAGCAGCTGCTGGCGTCGCACCGCCCGCGCTTCGCCGGCCGACTGCTGGATGCGCTCGACGCGTCGATCTCGCTCGAGGCCGAGCCCGCGCTCGCGCTGTACCGGATCGTCCAGGAGGCCCTGACCAACGTGCACAAGTACGCCGGCGCGACCACGGTCCGCGTGACGCTGCGCCGCGTGCGCGGCCGCGTCGAGCTGTCGGTCGACGACGACGGCGCGGGCTTCGACCCGGACTCGGTCGGCGCCGGTCACCACGGGCTCGCGGGCATGCGGCACCGGATGCTCGCGGTCGGCGGCCGGCTCGAGGTCGTCGCGGCGCCCGGCGCGGGCACGTCCATCCGCGCGAGCCTGCCCACGCAGCCCGATGCGGCCGACGTGC
>JBAXJZ010000553.1:0-3000 GCA_037137595.1 Burkholderiales bacterium
TGCGTCGATCACGCGGCGCGAGCCGATCAGGCCGTCCGCGCCCGGGGTGTTCTCGACGTTGACCGGCTGGCCCCAGAGGCGCGACAGCTCCTTCGACACATGCCGCGCGAGCGCGTCGGTGCCTCCGCCCGGGCTGTAGGGGACGACCACGGTCACGGGCCGATCGGGCTTCCAGGATCCCTGGGCGTGCGCCGCGGGCAGCGCGGCGGCGGCGAGCGCGCAGGCGGCGGCCGCGAGCGACGCGCGGCGCAGCGTTCGGAACGGATGCATGGGTGTCTCCCTGGTCGTCGCGGGCCGGAGGCCCGCGGCCGGGTCCTGCAGGAACCCGGTCGGCTGTCGATGGGTTTACACACCATCCGACCGGACCCTGTCAACTGCGCACTCCGCCGAACGGCTCGTCCCGCTCGCCGCGGGACCGAATGGGGACGCCGGCCTCGGGCGTCGTCGTCCGCACCCGCTGAGCGCGGGCGCTCAGCGCGGCGGGAGCTCGCGCGGGATCGTCGGCTTGTAGGGCGCCGGCTGCGGCGGCTTCAGCGGGCCGGGCGGGCAGCCCGGCACCGGACACGGCACGCCCGGCAGCACCCAGCCGGGCGCGACCGTTCCGACGGCCCACGGCTCGACGGGCGCGCCGGCGAGCCGCCTGAGCTCGGCGTCGCGCGCGAGCTCGTTGGCGAGCCGCGCCTCCGAGGCCTCGCGCTGCGGCCGCGTCTGCAGGATGCGCTCGCCGCGCACCGGTGGCGTCGACGCGTTCGGCAACGTCGAGTCGACGCGCTCGACCGCGGCGAGCGGGCCCGCGAGGACGGCGAGCACGACCGGGACGACGACGCGGAACGGAAGACCCTTCATGCCGCGATCGTCGACGGGCCGTGCCGGCAGCGGCAAGCCGACGGCGCCCGGAGGTCGGTGCGGACTCACGGCCGGCGCGCAGCGGCATCCGGTGGCGGACGGTCCGGGCCGGGTGGCCGACGCCGGCGTGCGGAGGTGCATCACCGGTCAGTAGACGTGCGTCACCACGATGAGCAGCCGTCCGCCGGTCGCGCCCGCAGGCGAGTCGACCGAGGTGCCGGTGATCCATGTGGACGCGGGCGCGGATGCCGCCGACGCCGGACCGTCGGCGATCCGGACCGTCCGCACGACCACCGTGCACGCCGGATCCGCGCCGGCCGTGCCGCAGGGCGCCGCGGGCACGGTCGCGGTCACCGGCATCGCCGCGCGGCGGACCTGGGCCTCCGACGGGTTGTACGGCGCGGCCACGGCCGCGACCGCGGCCGCCAGCACACCCGCCGACGCGCCGCGTCGCCGCCGCGTCCGCATGTACCGCCCGCCCGCGGCCGCCGACCGCCTCTCGTTCACCGCCGTCCTTCCTCCGAGCGCGCGGACCGGATCGGCGACGCGCGCGGCGACTGTGCCACGGCGAGGCCTCGGCAGGCGCGGCATCCCGTCACGGAGCGGCCGCCACGCGCCCTCCCGGGGCGCCCGATCCGCTCAGGCCGCCGACGCGGTCGACCCGAGCCGACGCGACACGTCCTTCGCCGCCGCCCTCACCTCGCGCGCCATCGGCGACTCCCAGGCCGACGGGAAGGTGTCCTGGTGGCCGAGCGCCGTGATCACGAGCACAGGCTGACCCTCGTGGTCGAAGGCCGGCGCGCTGAACGCGTTGACGCCCGGCATCGGCCGGCCGGCGGCGCGCGCCACGCCGTGGCGCCGGTAGTCGTCGACGATCTGCCGCAGCGCCGCGTCGTCGCGCGTCAGCATCGGCCGCGCGGGCCGGTCCTCGTCGCCGATCGGCCGCGCGAGCGTGCGGCGCAACACCTCGAGCGGCGTGACCGCCGCGAACGCGCGGCCGGTCGCGGTGCCGAGCAGCGACATGACGGTGCCCGCCCGCATCGACACGTGCAGCGGCTGGACCGCGTCGATCATCCGCACGACGGTCGGCCCGAAGTTGCCCCAGACCGCGAGCGCCACGGCGTGCCCGGTACGCCGCGCGAGCGCCTCGGCCACCGGCGTCGCCGCCCTCACGGGGTCGAGCTGCCCGAGCGCCGAGAGCCCGAGCTGCAGCGCCGCCGGACCGAGCGCGTACTGGCCCGAGGCCGGGTCCTGCTCGATCAGGCCGAGCTTGGCGAAGCTGACCAGGTACGGATGCGCGCGCGAGGCCGGCAGCCCCGCCGCCGCGGCGAGGTCCTTCAGCGACATCGGCGCGCGCCGGTCGCCGAGCGCGAGCAGCAGCCGGCCGCCCACCTCGACCGACTGCACCGCGCGCTGCGCCCTCGCCGCGCCGTCGCCGTCCTGCCTGCCCTCGTCCCGCTCGTCCCGCATCCCGATCCTCCACCGGCCCGGGCAGTTTGCCTACGACAAATGCATTTGCCAATCGCGAGGGCGGTGGTTATCCTGCAAACGCGTTCGCAACCGACAAACTCCGGTCGACCGGCAGGCCGACCCGCAGCCACGCCCAGGGAGACCCATGTCCACGCAGAAGACCTTCGCGTCGCAGGCCGACCTCGCCGAGAAGCCGGTGACCTTCTCGAAGCTCTCGGAACACGCCTACGCGTACACCGCCGAGGGCGACCCGAACACCGGCATCGTGATCGGCGACGACGCGGTGCTGGTGGCCGACACGCAGGCCACGCCCGCGATGGCCGCCGACGTGATCCGCCGGATCCGCGAGGTCACGGACAAGCCGATCCGGTACGTCGTGCTCACCCACTACCACGCGGTCCGCGTGCTCGGCGCCACGGCCTACGGCGCGCAGCAGATCCTCGCGAGCCAGGACACCTACGACCTGATCGTCGAGCGCGGCGAGGCCGACAAGGCGAGCGAGATCGGCCGCTTCCCGCGGCTGTTCCGCGACGTGGAAACGGTGCCCGCGGGTCTCACCTGGCCGACGATGACCTTCGTCGGGAAGATGACGCTGTGGCTCGGCTCGCTCGAGGTGCAGCTGCTGCAGCTCGGCCGCGGCCACACGAAGGGCGACACGGTGGTCTGGCTGCCGAAGGACCGCGT
>JBAXJZ010000554.1:0-2998 GCA_037137595.1 Burkholderiales bacterium
CCGAGGCGACCGCCTCGATGCAGCCGGCGCGGGCCGCCCGCAGCGCGGCCTCGGCGCGCGCGAGTTCGGCCTGCGCGGTCGCGCGTTCGGCGAGCGTGCGACGGCTGCCCTGCGGCGTCTTGGCGCCCGCCAGCTCGACGAGCTCGTCGATCGCACCGAAGGCGTTGCCCACCATCACCGCGGCGATGCCCTGGGCGAGCAGGCCGAACACCGGCATCCGGTAGAGCGGCCCGGGCTCGCGCGGCGCGTCGGTCATCAGCGAGATCGAGTGGGCGCGCGGCACGCGCAGGCCCTCGACCGCGACCTCGCCGCTGCCGGTGCCGCACAGCCCCGAGACGTGCCAGCCGTCGAGCCGGGTCGCGGCCTCGGCGGGGAAGAAGACCATCCGCGCGTCGGGCAGCCCGTTGGGCAGCAGGCGCACCCGGCCGTCCTCGACGATCGTGCAGCCGGCCGACAGCCAGCGGCAGTGAGCATGGCCGGAGAACCACGGCCAGCGGCCGGTCACGACGTAGTCGTCGCCGTCGGCGACCGCACGCCCGATCGGCGCGAACACGCCCGCCGTGACCGTCGACGGATCCTCGTGGATGCGCGCGGCGAGGTCGGGCTCGAGCCACGCGGCGGACATCGCGGCGGTGGCGCCGATCATCGTGCACCAGCCCGCCGAAGCCTCGGCGCGGCCGATCGCCTCCATCGAGGCGAGGGCCTCGGCCGGCGCGCACTCGAGGCCGCCGTAGCGCTTCGGCAGCAAGGTGCGGAACAGCCCGGCCTCGGCGAGGCGGGCCGCCAGGTCGGCCGGCAGCGTGCGGTGGCGCTCGATCTCGTCGGCGCGTGCGCGCAGGGTGGGGGCAAGCGACCGGGCGGTGGCGACGATGTCCATCGGCCGATCATACGGGGCGGCCCGTCGGGGCGGAAGCGTGCGCCCCGCCATCCGATGGTGCCCGCCGGGCATCGCGAGCCGGAGACGACGACGGACGGCGCGCCCGGCCCGATCGGATCGAGCCGGGCCGTCCCGGGCGCGGACCTACTTGAGCAGGACCTTGACCGAGTCGTCGACGCTGGTGGCCTTGATGTAGCCGACCGCGTTCTTGTTCGCGGCCACCGCGCGCTTCACCTCGGCGTCGCCGTCGACGACCTTCGGCGGCGTCGCCTTGCCGCTGAAGGTCAGCTGCGCCCACGCGGCCTTCGCCTGCGCGGGGCTGCGGCCGACGACGGTCGTGTAGAAGATCCCGCGCAGCTGGTTGTCGTCGGGCTGGTCGAACAGCACCGCCTGACCGCCGTCGGGCCAGCTGCGCGCGTCGCCGGTGTACAGCTTGGCGATCAGGGCCTTGTCGACCGAGTTCGCATTGTCCTTGTTGCCGATCACCACCACGTCGTTGGCGAGGGCGGGGAGGGTTGCGGCCGCGAGGGCGAGCGCCGCGGCGAGGCGTTTGATCCGTGCGTCCATCTCGAGGGCTCCGCGATCAGAAGATGAAGGCGACCGACGCGAGCAGCGTCTGCCAGGTCTTGGTGCCACGGCCGGCCTGCGTTTCGTCCGAGAGGACGGCGGCGCCGTAGCCGGAGTTGAAGTGGTTCTCGAGCCGGAACGCGACATTGGCGTTCAGGCGGTAGGTGACACCGAGCGCGACGATGTTCTGGTAGGTCGCCGGATTCGATGAGTCGTAGCCGGGGGCACGCAGCACGTCGTAACGGGCGAACGGCACCCAGCTGTCGCTGATCGAGTAGCCGGCCTGCACGTAGCTGGCGGTCGTGGTGCTGGTCAGGCCGTTCATCGAGGCGGCGATCCGCCCGTACTCGGCCTTCAGGTCCCAGCGGCCCACGTTCCAGCCGGCCGACAGGATCGAGATGTTCTTGGTGGTGTCGGCCGGGTCGCCGTCGACGAGCTGCTTCTTCTGCGCGATCGAGGCCATCAGCCGCAGCCCGTCGACGGGGGTGTGCCAGTCGATGCGGCCGCCGACCAGGCCCTTCTGCTTCTGGCTGGCCGCCACCGCCGCGTGCTCGACGATCTGGCCGCCGTAGACGTCGACGGCGAGCTTGCCGCGCGTGAGGGGAACGGTCCAGGAGCCGCCGACGCCGCCGTAGGCCTCGTCGACGATGTCGGTGTCCGGCTGGTAGATCTGCGGCAGCAGCGTGGAGATCTGCAGGAAGCGCGCGTCGATGATCTCGTTGTAGAAGCCGAGCGGCGCGAGCACCTTGCCCGCCCGCACCGAGAACGTGTCGGTCACGCTGTGGTCCACGTAGAACCAGTCGATGTTGAACGACTCGCCGCTGTTCGCGGTGATCTGGCCCCAGACGCGGGTCCGGTCATCGAGCTTCGCCGAGACGACCAGCGAGAAGATGTTGTCCTTGAACGAGCCGTCCTTGTCGGCGCCGAGCCAGGTGTTGGCCGAGTTGCGGACGAACGACTGGTGGCCGTAGCCGTTGATCGAGATGTTGCCGAACTCGGCGGCCGAGGCGGCGCCGGCGGCGAGCGTCGACAGCGCGACCGCTGCGACGGCGCGGCGCAGGAAGGGCAGAGGCGTCATGGGGGGTCCTCGCGAGGGAAGTCGGGTCGGGGGGGGGGGCGGGTCGGCGCTCAGGCAGCGGCGCCGGTCTTGAACGTGGAGATCATCCGACCGAGCTCGCCGGCCTGCGTCTGCAGCGACAGCGTCGCGGCCGACGCCTGCTCGACGAGCGCGGCGTTCTGCTGGGTGGCGCGCTCGAGGTCGCCGATCGCGGCGTTCACGTCGGCGATGCCGGATTCCTGCTCGACCGAGGCCTCGGAGATGCGGGTCACGTGGTCGTTGACGCTGCGGATGCCGCGGACGATCTCGTCCATCAGCGCGCCGGCGTCCGAGACCTGTCGGGTACCGTTGTCGACGCGGGCGACCGAGTCGCTGATCAGGCCGGCGATCTGCTTGGCGGCCTCCGCGCTGCGCTGCGCGAGGCTGCGGACCTCGCTGGCGACCACCGCGAAGCCGCGGCCCTGCTCGCCGGCGCGCGCGGCCTCGACCGCGGCGTT
>JBAXJZ010000555.1:0-2995 GCA_037137595.1 Burkholderiales bacterium
TCAGCCGCTCCGGCGGCACCGCCAGCGGATCGTCCTCCAGCACCGCGAAGTCCGCGCGCTTGCCGCATTCGATCGAGCCCAGCTCGCCGTCGAGCTTCAGCGTGAAGGCCGCGCCCAGCGTGATCGCATGCAGCGCGTCGGCCACCGGGATGCGCTCGTGTTCGCCCAGCCGCCGCCCGCTCGCCGTCAGACGGTTCACCGCGCACCAGGCGACGTGCAGCGGCCCCAGCGGCGTGACCGGTGCGTCGGAATGGATCGTCCAGGGCACGCCGAGCTCGCCGGCCGAGCGGCAGGGATTCATCCGCTCCGCGCGCTCCGGGCCGACCGTGCGGGCGTGATGCGAGTCGCCCCAGTAGAAGTGGTGGTTCGAGAAGAAGTTCGCGCACAGCCCCAGCCGCGCCATCCGCCGCAGCTGCGCGCGGTCGGCGAGCTGGCAGTGCTGCAGCACGAAGCGGTGCTCGGGCCACGGATGGCGGCGCAGTGCGCGCTCGGTGCAGTCGATCGCGAGCTCGGTCGCCTGGTCGCCGTTGGTGTGCGTGTGCACCTGCAGCCCCTCGCGCATCGCCGCGTCGTAGACCCCCTGCATCCACTCGGGCGCGAGGTACCAGAGGCCCTGCGGCGAGCCGTCGTGATAGCCGGGCTCGCGCAGCCGCGCGGTGAAGCCCTGGATCGAGCCGTCGGCCACCAGCTTGATCGCGCCCAGGCGCAGCGCATCGGTCGAGCGCTCGCGGACCCGCGCGGCCAGCGCGATCAGGTCCTCGACGGGCCGGCCGTTGCCGCGGATCGCCGGCACCAGCCGCAGCGGGAAGGCGGGCTCGCCGGTGACCGCGAGCATCGTCGCCAGGTCCGTGTCGCTCATCGCGTTCACCAGGTCGGTCGCGGTGGTCACGCCGGTGCGCACCGCGAGTCGCCCGTAGGCGCGCAGCCCGTCGGCATCCCCCGCGAGCGCGTCGCGGCCCACGCCGATCAGCGTCAGCAGCGGCGTGTAGGCGTCGGGGCCTCGCAGCTCGCCGGCGGGCAGTCCGTCGTCGCCGAGCGGGATGCCCGGGTGGTCGACGCCGGCGCGCAGCAGGCCGGCGCGCTCGAGCGCGGCGGTGTTGGCGTTGACGATGTGGAGGCTCGCGTGCAGCACCGCCACCGGGCGCGTGCGGCTCACCGCGTCGAGGTCGTGCCGCGACAGGCGCGCGCCGTCGACGTGCAGGGGATCGAGCCCCCAGCCCAGGAGCGGCGCGCCGGGATCGGCGAGCCCGGCCTCGGCCTCGCGCAGCCGCTCGACGACCTGCGCGCGCGTGCGCGCCCCGGGCCACCGGCGGCCGGCGGGATCGGTCCGCTCGAAGCCGCCGCAGTACGGGTGCCGCCACAGCACGCCCTCCATCGCGTGCGCGTGGCCCTCGACGAAGCCCGGCAGCAGCACGTGCCCGGCGAAGCGCTCGTCGAGCCGGACGCCATCGCGTCCGACGCCGGTCTCGTGTGCGTCGCCCGCGGCGACGATCCGCCCGGCGCGCACCGCGACATGGCCGACCTCCGGTCGGGCCGGGTTCATCGTGAGGATGCGCCGGGCGCGGTAGACGACGGTTTCCATGCCTCGGCTCCCTGGGAAAACCCGCAGCGTGCCCCGTCGTCGCGGCACGCGGGGGCCGCCGTTCCGTTTCGGCGCCGCGCCGGGGCGTGGAACGCGGGGTCGCGCGCGGTCCGGGCCGGGCGGACAATGGCGGCCGCATGGCGAAGTTCCACGGTTGGCGGATGGTCGGCGCGGGCACGGGGCTGCAGTTCCTGCAGTCGATGCTCATGCACCAGTCGTTCGGCGCCTACGTCGCCGTGCTCGCGGCCGAACGCGGCTGGAGCAAGAGCGCGCTGTCGGGCGCCGCGGCGCTGCAGTCGGTCGAGACCGCGATCATCGGCCCGGTGCTCGGCTGGCTGATCGACCGGCTGGGCGCGCAGCGGCTGATCCGCTGGGGCGTGCTCGCCTTCGGCCTGGGGCTGATCGGGCTGGGCTGCATCGACTCGATCGGCGGGCTCTACCTGGCGGTGATCACCATCGCGCTGGGCACCAGCCTGTGCGGCTATTTCCCGATCAACGTCGCGATCATCCACTGGTTCGAGCGCAAGCGCGCCCGCGCGCTGTCCACGGTGGGTCTGGGCCTGGCGCTCGGCGGCCTCTTCGTGCCGGTGGTGGCCGGCTCGATCGTCGCCTTCGGCTGGCGCGCGACCGCCATCGGCTCGGGCGTGATCGCGATCGCCGTCGGTTGGCCGCTCGCGCGGCTGTTCAAGGGCCCGCCCGCGCTCTACGGACAGACCGTCGACGGGCTGCCGCCGCCCGAGCCCGGTTCCGACGGCGCGGGCGAGGCCGGCCCCGCCGAGTTCACCGCGCGCCAGGCGCTGCGCACCCGGGCCTTCTGGCTGCTGTCGGTGGGCCACGGCTTCGCGCTGCTGGTGGTCACCGCGGTCAACGTCCACGCGATCACGCACATGAAGGAGTCGCTGGGCTACACCGTCGCGCAGGCCTCGCTCTTCATCACGCTGATGACGGCCGCGCAGGTCGGCGGCGTGCTCACCGGCATGACCATCGGCGACCGGTTCGAGAAGCGCTACGTCGCGGCGACCTGCATGGTGATGCACGCGAGCGGCCTGCTGATGCTGACCTGGGCGACGGGTCCCGCGATGCTCGCCGCGTTCGCGCTGCTGCACGGCGCCGCCTGGGGCCTGCGCGGCCCGTTCATGCAGGCCATCCGCGCCGACTACTTCGGCCGCCGCTCGATCGGCATGATCATGGGCCTGTCGGCGGCGATCATCGCCATCGGGCAGGTGGGCGGCCCGATGGTGGCCGGCGCGCTCGCCGATCTCACCGGCAGCTACCGCACCGGCTTCACCGCACTGGCACTGGTGGCCGCCACCGGGGCGGTGGCCTTCGCCGTCGCCCGGCCGCCGCCGCGCCCCGTGCCGACGCCCGCCGAGGCCGCCGCCGCGGCCGCGCGCTGAGCCGGCGGCCGGTACA
>JBAXJZ010000556.1:0-2989 GCA_037137595.1 Burkholderiales bacterium
TTGAGCGTCAGCGCCTCTCCGTCCGCGCCCGTGTAGGTCCGGTCGCCGTTCAGCGTGCGCTGGAACGAGCCGCCGCCCTTGGCCACGGTCTCCACCAGGTCGCCCTTCATCAGGCCGAGCCAGTTGCGGTAGGCGAGCGCCTTGTCGTCGGCATCGACCGCCGCGACCGAGTCCTCGCAGTCCATGATCGTGGTGATCGCGGCCTCGAGCAGCACGTCGGCGACGTGGGCGCGGTCGGTCCTGCCGATGGCGTGCGACGCGTCGATGCGGATCTCGACGTGCAGGTGGTTGTGCTTCAGCAGCACCGCGCTCGGCGCCTCGGCCGAGCCCGCGTGGCCGACGAAGGCCTTGGGATCGGCGAGGCCGACGGTGCCGGCGGCGGTGCGTGCCTGCAGCGCGCCGTGGGAGACCGAGTAGCCGGTGACGTCGGCGTGCTTCGCGCCGCCGGCGAGCGGGGCGACCTTGTCCAGGAAGTCCTTCGCCCAGGCGATCACGCGCGCGCCGCGGGCCTCGTCGTAGCCGCCGGGCTGCGGCGCGTCGCCCATCGCGTCGGTGCCGTAGAGCGCGTCGTACAGGCTGCCCCAGCGCGCGTTCGCGGCGTTGAGCGCATAGCGGGCGTTCATCACCGGCACCACCAGCTGCGGGCCCGGGATGCTCGCGATCTCGGGGTCGACGTTCGCGGTGTCGACCGCGAAGTCCGGGCCCTCGGGCGTCAGGTAGCCGATCTCCTTCAGGTACGCGGTGTACTCGGCCGCGTCGAGCGGCTTGCCGCGGCGGGCCGCGTGCCACGCGTCGAGCCGGGCCTGCAGCGCGTCGCGCCTGGCGAGCAGCGCACGGTTCTTCGGGCCCAGTTCGTGGACGAGGCCCGACAGGCCCTTCCAGAAGGTGTCGGCCGTGATGCCCGTGCCCGGCAGGGCCTCGTTCACGATCATGTCGTGCAGCGGACGGGCGACCTTCAGGCCGTGGAGCTCGATGCGTTCGGTCATGGCGGTGCTCTCTGTTCGGAGGAAAGGGGATGCGGGTCAGGACCGGTGGGTCGCGACCGCGACCACGTCGGTCAGCCACCGGCCGACGTGGTCGGGCTCGGTGTCGAGGTGCTCGGGCGGCGCGCCCGTGCGGTTGATCCAGAAGCTGGTGTAGCCGTACCAGCGCGCGGCGATCGCGTCCCAGGCGTTCGACGAGACGAACAGGATCTGCCTCGCCTTCAGGCCGAAGGCCGCGGGGCCGAGGTCGTAGATGGCGGGCTGGGTCTTGAAGGTCGAGGCCTGGGTCGACGCGAGCACATGGTCGAACAGGCCCTCCATGCCGGCGCTGCGCACCGACACGTCGATCATCGCGCGGTCGCCGTTGGTGAGGATGCCGATCGGCAGGCCGGCAGCCTTCAGCGCGCGCAGCGCGTCGAGGTTCTCCGGGAAGGCCGACAGCGACGCGTACTGGTTCATCAGCCGCGTCTCGGTCGCCGCATCGAGCGGCAGGCCGAGGCGGGCGGTGGTGTGGCGCAGCGCGTCGCGGGTGACGTCCCAGAACGGCTTGAAGCGCCCCGACATCGCGCGCAGCCACGAGTACTCGAGCTGCTTGGCCCGCCAGGCCTGCGACAGCGCGTCGCCGCGCCCGGGCCAGAGCTGCTCGGCGAGGCTGGCGACCGAATGCACGTCGAACAGCGTCCCGTAGGCGTCGAAGACGACCGCCTTGACGGGCATGCGCGAGCCGGAGGAGGCGTTTTCGGACATGGGGCCGCATGGTAGCCGTCCGATTCGTGCAAAAACAGGGGGTAATGGAGAAAGGAGTCCGGACTTTTTTGCAAAAGTGGGCGGGAGTGGGGTCGCGTCAGCGCCCGGCGAGGGGCCACAACGGCGCGTGGGAGGACGGCCCGCGCGATCGCGGGTCATGGTCCGATCCCGTGGCGCGCCTCGCTATCATCGACGACCGTCGCGCGCACGCGGACGATCGAACGGTTGCCCCGCCCGGCCCGCATGAGCGCACCTCCCGACCTGCCGCCCCCGCTGCCCGCCCAGCGCCGCGACCTCGCGTCGCGCGCCGGGCGCGTCGCGCTCTGGACCGCGGGCGACGGCCCGCCGGTGCTGCTGGTGCACAGCGTGAACGCCGCCGCCACCGCGTTCGAGGTGCGCCCGATCGCCGAGCGGCTCGCCGCTGACCACCGGGTGACGGCGCTCGAGCTGCCCGGCTTCGGCGCGTCGGAGCGCGGCGACCGGCGCTACGACATTCCGCTGTACGTCGCCGCGGTCGAGGACGCGATCGACGCGGTCGCGGCCGAGGCGGACGGGCCGATCGACCTGCTGGCGCTGTCGCTGCCCTCCGAGTTCGCCGCGCGCGCGGTGCTGACGCGGCCGGCCCGCGTGCGCACGCTCGCGATGGTGACGCCGACCGGTCTCGACCGTCGCTCGCGCGACCGGCGCGGACCGATCGGCACCGCGCGCGAGGTGCCCGGCCTGCACCGCATGCTGTCGGTGGGCGCGTGGAGCCAGCGGCTCTTCGACGGCCTCACCAGCCGCGCCAGCATCGCCTACTTCCTGCGCCGCACCTTCGGCGGCCCGGCGGTGCCGTCCGATCTCGTCGAGCACTGCTGGCGGAGCGCGCGGCAGCCGGGCGCACGCTTCGCGCCGCTCGCCTTCCTCTGCGGGCGGCTCTTCGGCGCCGACGTGCGCACGGTCTACGAACGGCTCGAGCTGCCGGTCTGGGTGCCGCACGCGACGCGCGGCGACTTCAGGGACTTCTCCGGCGCGGACTGGACGGCGTCGCGGCCGAACTGGTCGCTGCAGGCCTTCGAGACCGGCGCGCTGCCTCACTTCGAGCAGCCGCAGGCGTTCGACGCGTCGTACCGCGCGTTCCTCGGTCGGGCCTGACCCGCGCCGCGTCGAGGCCGCTCGCCCGTCGGGGTCGGCTTGCGCCGGGTGAAGGCGGACCGGACAATCGCGCTCCCTCCGCCCGACCCGCCGTCCGCATGGCCTCAGCCGCTCCCTTCGCTCCG
>JBAXJZ010000557.1:0-2978 GCA_037137595.1 Burkholderiales bacterium
AGGCGGGCGAGCGCGCGGCCGCAGTCGGCGAGCACGCGCTCGCGGGCCCGCGCGAAGGCCGGGTCGGCGAGCAGCTTCTTCGGTCGCGTCTCGCCGGGCAGCCGGTCCATCAGGAAGCCGTGGCCGAGCCCGTCCTCCGGCGCGAGCACCGCGCGGACCGCGGGCGCGGCGACGCCGGCGGCGACGGCCGCGGCGAGCACGGCGGCCTCGGCCTCGGCGCCGATCGACGCGTCGTCGGGATCGTCGGGGGCACGGTGGCCACGGCCCCCGCCCGCCTTGCGGCGCAGGATCAGCGGCACCGGCCCCTCGGGGCCGAGCGCGTCGAGCGACCAGGTCTCGTTGTTCGCGCAGCCGGACAGGCGCTCGAGGCGCGCGAGGCCGGTCGCGTCGGGCACGGCACGGCGCACCGGCCGCAGCAGGGATGTCGCCTCCATCGCCCGACTGTATCGGAGGTTCGCGTCCCGCGTCAGCCGGCCGACGCCCCGTACCGCCGAAGCAGCGCGTCGCGACGCGGCGGATGCAGGTTCGCCCGCCGGACGTCGCCCTCGTAGTGCGCGAGCACGCGCGGATCCATCACGCGACGCCACAGCGGCGGCAGGTACGCGAGCACGAGCATCGCCGCATAGCCGGACGGCAGCTGGGGGGCGTCGGGCTCGTGGCGCAGCGCCTGGTAGCGCCGGGTGGGGTGCGCGTGGTGGTCGCTGTGCCGCTGCAGGTTGTAGAGGAACAGGTTCGAGACGCGGTGGCTCGAGTTCCAGGAATGCCGCGGCGCGCAGGGCTCGGGCCGGCCGTCGGGCCGGACACGGCGCAGCAGCCCGTAGTGCTCGATGTAGTTGACGACCTCGAGCAGCGAGACGCCGTAGAGCGCCTGCACGACCAGGAAGGGCAGCACCTGCGGCCCGAAGGCGAGCGCGAGCGCGCCGAAGACGAGCGCGGTCAGCGCGGCCGCGTGCAGGCAGCGGTTGCGCGCGCTCCACGGACCGCGCCGCTGCCGCGCGAGCCGGACACGCTCGAGCGCCCAGGCCGAGCGCAGCCCGCCGAGCACCGAGCGCGGCAGGAAGGCCCAGAAGCCCTCGCCGAGGCGCGCGCTCGCCGGATCGTCCGGCGTGGCCACGCGGGCGTGGTGGCCACGGTTGTGCTCGACGAGGAAGTGCCCGTAGGCCACCGGCGCGAGCGCGAGCGCGGCGAGCGCCGTCTCCCAGCCGACGCGCTTGTGCCCGAGCTCGTGCGCGGCGTTGATGCCGATGCCGTTGACGCCGCCCACCGACAGCACCAGCGCGATCCAGGCCGCGGCCGACAGCTCGCCGCGGGCGGCGAGCCACGCGCCGAGGGCGGTCACCAGCCACTGGCCGGGCACGTAGACCGCGACCAGCAGCCGGTAGCCGAGCCGGGCCTCGAGTGCGGCCACCGCGGATTCCGGCGGATTGCGCGGGTCCTCGCCGACCCATGCGTCGAGCGCCGGGATCACGACGTGGATCCACAGCGGCAGGATCCACAGCCAGGCCTCGACGCCGGAGCGCGCGAACTGCAGCAGATGGGCCGCGACGAGCCACGGCAGGGCCGCCGACAGCGGCCACAGCCAACGATCCGGATCCTGCCAGCGCGACGCCATGGCCTGATCGTCGCAGCCCGGCGCTGCCGGCGCAACCGACGTGGCACGGGCCGGCCCGGATGGGTATCCTCGACCGGTCGCTCCGATCCGCGCAGCCGCGCGCCCAACGCCCCATGTCCCGTCACGCGGTCGCCGACGCCGCAGGAAGCCGGACCGCCGTCGCGCTCGTCGCGGCCACGCTGCCGATGCTCCCGTTCGGCACGATCTACGCCTACAGCGTGTTCCTCGCGCCGATGGAGGCGATGCTCGGCATCGGCCGGGCGGACATGGCGTTCGTCTTCTCGATCGCGGCGATCACGCTGACGGTGGGCATGGTCGGCGCGCCGCGCCTGTACCGGCGCATCGCGCCGGCCACCCTTCTGCTGGCCGCGGGCACGGTCTCGGCAGCCGGGCTGGTGCTGGCCGCGACGGCCGACGGTCTGCTGCGCCTCGCGCTCGGCTACGGCGTCCTGTTCGGGCTGGGCGGGGGCGTGATCTTCACCACGCTGCAGCAGGGCATGAACCAGTCGATCACGACGCGGACCGGACTGGCGAACGGCTACTACGTGAGCCTCTATCCGCTGGGGGCGATGATCGGCACGCCGCTGCTCGGCTGGGCGATCGACGCCCACGGCCTGCGGGCGACCCTCGCGGCGCTCGGCGCGGTGATCCTCGGATCCACCGCGATCGCGGCGCTGCTCTACCGCGCCGCCGACCTGCGGATGCGCGACGCGTCCGCCGCCGACGGGGACGAGGTGCGGCGCTGGGACGTCTTCGCGCGCCTCTTCGGGGTGTTCTTCCTCGCGGCGGCCGCCGGCCTCACGGTCATGAGCCAGTCGGCGGGCATCCTGCGGTCCTACGGCGCGGGCACCGGGCTCGCGCTCGGCGCCACCTCGTTCGTCACCGGCGCGATCGCCGCCGCGCGGCTCGGCGGCGGCGTGCTGGTCGATCGCTTCGAGCCCCCTCGGGTGGGCGGAGGCGCCCACCTGCTCGCGCTGGCCGGATCGCTGATGCTGCTCGCCTGGCCGTCGCCGGCGATGGCGGTGGCCGGTCTCACCATGATCGGTTGCGGCTACGGGATCGTGTCCGGCATGACCGCCGGAGCGATCGCGCAGTACTGGCCCCGCAACGCGTTCGGTCGCGTCGCGGGGCAGATCTACATCGCCTGGTGCCTCGCCGCGGTCACGCTGCCGACGGTGGCGGGCTGGCTGTTCGACCGGACCCAGGGCTACCAGGGCGCGATGGCGCTGGCCGCCGGCGTCAACGTCCTCGGTGCGTTGCTGGCGACGTCGCTGCCGCGGCGCGGCGCCCCCGGGCGCCTCGCCGTGCGCGCCTGAGCCGGTGGCGACGGGCAGGCCGAGGCCCGGCCCGCGGACAGGTCGGTATC
>JBAXJZ010000558.1:0-2970 GCA_037137595.1 Burkholderiales bacterium
CGAGACGCGCAGCGCATGCCCGGACGGCACCGCCTCCCAGGCGTCGCGCTCGTCGTCGTACGGTTCGGAGACCACCAGCAACCCGTCGCCGAGTCGGCGCAGGTAGAGCGTGGGGCTGCGGTCGTCGGACGCCCAGCGGAACGCGTGCAGCGTGCGGCCGTCGGTGTAGCAGGCGGCGAAGCGCAGCGGCGCGCGGATGCCCTGCGCGCGCTGCAGCTCGAGCACGGTGCCCAGCACGCCGGAGAACGCCGCCGCCGGGTCGTCGTCCAGCCCCGCCGACAGCGCGGCGAGGAAGATCGCCTCGGAATCCGAGGTGCCCTGGCGCGCGTCGTAGACGCGGTCGTCGATCAGCCCCTCGATGCGGCGGCGGATCCGCCCGTAGCCGCCCACCTGGCCGTTGTGCATGAAGAGCCGGTGCCCGGCCACGAACGGATGGCAGTTCGAGCGGGTGGCGTCGGTGCCGGTGGCCGCGCGCACGTGCGCGAAGAAGAGGCGGGTGCGGACGCTGCGGCACAGCGACTGCAGGTTCAGGTCAGACCAGGCCGGGCGCGCCTCGCGGTAGACGCCGGGTTCCTCGCGCTCGCCGTACCAGCCGAGGCCCACGCCGTCGCCCTGCGTGACGGTCTTCGCCTCGTTCGCGGTCAGCGACTGGGCGATCAGCGACCGTGACGGACGCTCGACGTGTTCCGACGGGAACACGGGCGCACCGAGGTAAGCGAGGAGACGGCACATGACGGTTTCGAGACAGTCTAGCGCTCCGACCCCCCGTCGGCCCAGTCGACCGTCGTGCGGGTGCCGACGGCGACCGGGCGGCGGCCGCGGCCGTCCCCGGGACCACGCGTCGGCCGCGGGTGTCCGTCCGCGACGGTCCGAAGGCCGCCGGCGGGCGGCCGGGGCGATCCCGGGCGGGTGGACCGGCCGGTCAGGCCAGCATCTTCCCGGGGTTCATGATCCCGGCAGGATCGAGCGCCTGCTTGATCGCGCGCATCAGCCCGAGCTCCACCGGCGACTTGTAGCGCAGCAGCTCGTCGCGCCTGAGCACCCCGATGCCGTGCTCGGCGGAGATCGAGCCGCGCGCGGCCGAGACCGCGTCGTGGACCGTCTCGTTGATCGCCGGCTGCATCGCGAGGAAGGCGTCCTCGTCCATGCCCACCGGCGGCGAGACGTTGTAGTGCAGGTTGCCGTCGCCCAGGTGCCCGAAGACCACCATCCGCACGCCGGCGAAACGCCGGACGAGCAGCGCATCGGTGGCGACGACGAACTCGCCGATCGAGGAGATCGGCACCGAGATGTCGTGCTTGATGTTCTTGCCCTCGGCGGCCTGCGCCTCGGAGATGTTCTCGCGCAGCGCCCAGAAGCGGCGCGACTGCGCGATCGACTGCGCGATCGCCGCGTCGGTCACCAGGCCGTCCTCGATCGCGCGCTCCATCAGCGCGTCGAAGCGCGCGGTGGCGTGCTCGGCGCTCTCGGGGTCGCTCGATTCCAGCAGCACGTAGTAGGGCGAGTCGCCATCCAGCGGCTTCGTGCAGTCGGGGAAGTGCTTCGCGACCAGCGCGAGGCAGAACGACGACATCATCTCGAAGCCGGTGAGCGCGGGCCCGAGCATCGACTGCGCGAGCTCGAGCAGGCGCAGCGCGGCCTGCGGCGAATCGACCGCGGCGAAGGCGGTCACCTGCGCGGCGGGCAGCGGGTAGAGCTTCATCGTCGCCGCGGTGATCACGCCGAGCGTGCCCTCCGAGCCCACGAACAGGTCGCGCAGGTCGTAGCCGGTGTTGTCCTTGCGCAGCCCGCGCAGGCCGTCCCAGACCTCGCCCGAGGCGGTCACCACCTCGACGCCCAGGCAGAGCTCGCGGGCGTTGCCGTAGCGCAGCACCGCGGTGCCGCCGGCATTGGTCGAGAGGTTGCCGCCGATGGTGCAGCTGCCCTCGGCGGCGAGCGACAGCGGGAACAGCCGGCCGGCCTCGCGTGCGGCCTGCTGGACCCGCTGCAGCACGGCGCCGGCCTCGACGGTGATCGTGTTGTTGACGGGGTCGATCGCGCGGACGCGCTGCATCCGGGTGAGCGACAGCAGCACCGCCCGGCCGGAGCCGTCGGGCACCGAGCCGCCGGTCAGGCCGGTGTTGCCGCCCTGCGGGACGATCGGCACGCGGTTCGCCGCGCACCAGCGGACGAGCGCGGCGACCTCGTCGGTGGAGCCGGGCTGCACGACCGCGATCGCGGCACCGCGGTAGCGCTTGCGCCAGTCGAGCAGGAACGGGGCGGTGTCGGCGGGATCGGTGAGGATGCGGCCGACGTCGGCAGGCAGGGGTGCGTTCATGCCGGCGATCATACCGAGCGCCTGCGCCCGGGCGGCGGGGCTGACCGGAAACGCGGACCGCGGTAGACTCCGTCGCATTCTTAGCGACCTAAGCATCCGGTCCGCGCGGCCGGAGCGACAGGCGAGGGGACATGCTGACCCACGACGAGAACATGCTGCTGTGCCGCGTCGAAGGCGACGCGCCGATGGGTGCGCTGATGCGCCGTCACTGGCTGCCGGTGGCGCTGGTCGAGGAGGTCGCGGAGCCCGACGGCGCGCCGGTCGAGGCGCGCGTGCTCGGCGAGGACCTGGTGGTCTGGCGCGACAGCGACGGGCGGGTCTCGGTGATGGACCGCGCGTGCCCGCACCGGCGTGCGTCGCTCGCGCTCGGCCGCAACGAGGAGGGCGGGCTGCGCTGCCTGTACCACGGCTGGAAGTTCGACGTGGACGGCACCGTCCTCGAGATGACCTCCGAGCCGGGCGGCAGCGCGCTGCGCGAGAAGGTGGTCCACACGACGTACCCGTCGCGCGAGTGGGGCGGGATGGTCTGGGCGTGGCTGGGACCGGCCGACGCGGTGGAACCGTTCGAGCCGCCGCGGTTCGCGCCCACCGGCGACGAGCGGGTCAGCATCGCGAAGGTGGTGCTGCCGTGCAACTGGGCCCAGATCCTCGAG
>JBAXJZ010000559.1:0-2941 GCA_037137595.1 Burkholderiales bacterium
CACGACGAAGGTCAGCGCCAGCGTCAGCAGCGCGAACAGCTCGCCGCGGACCGAGTGCACCCGGAAGGCCACCGCACCCAGCGCCGCCCCGAGCAGCGCCGCCACCAGGGCCGCCACCGGCAGCGTCGCGAGGAACGGCCAGTCGAACTTCGAGCACAGCGTGGCCGTGGTGTAGATGCCGGCGCCGAAGAACGCGCCGTGGCCGAACGAGAAGTAGCCCGAGTACCCCGACAGCAGGTTCCACGAGGTGGCCAGCGCCGCCCAGTGGAAGACGAGGTAGAGCACCGACTCGTAGAAGGCGGGCAGCCCCAGCCAGGGCACGATGGCGAGCGCCGCGCCCAGCAGCCCGAGCGCGATCAGCGAACGGCGCATCTCAGAGCCTCCCGGGCCGCGCGAGCAGCACGACGATCAGCAGCGAGAACGACACGAGCGGCGCCCACGACGGGGCGGTCACCGCCATCGTCAGCGCCTCGCTGACGCCGATCACGCAGCCGGCCACCAGCGGCCCCAGCGGCCGGCCGAGTCCGCCCAGCATCACGCTGGCGAACACCACCCCGACCCAGGCGTAGATCTGCGAGGGCGCCAGCGTGTAGGCCAGCGCGATGCACACCCCGGCGATGCCGGCCAGCGACGCGTTCAGCCCGGACAGCAGCAGCGCGATGCGCCGCGGATCGATGCCGAAGGCCGCGGCGATCGGCGCGTCCTCGGCCGCCGCGCGGACCGCGCGGCCCAGGTCGGTGTAGCGCAGCGCGGCCCAGACCGCCACCGACGCGCCGACGCCCAGCGCCAGCGTGATCAGCTCGGGCACCGGCAGGAACAGCCCCGCGACCCTGAACTTGTGCTCGGCGTACGACGACTCCAGCCGCCGGTAGTCGGCCGTCCAGATCCACTGGATCAGCGCCTCGACGATCACCGTCAGCCCGAAGGTCACCAGCATCGAGTTGAACGGCGTCACGCGGAACGTGACCAGCACATGGTGGACGACCACCCCCACGACGAAGAAGGCCGGCACGATCGCGAGCAGCGTCAGCAGCGGATCGACCCCGCCGGTGCTCGACATCTGGTAGGTCAGGTAGGCGCCGAGGAAGGCCAGCGCGAAGTGCGCGAGGTTGATCTGCTTGAGCATGCCCCACGACAGCGTGAGGCCGAGCCCGAGCAGTCCGTAGAGCGCGCCGGTGAACACGCCGGCGAGCGCGGACTGCGCGAGCAGCGTCGTCGAGGGCCAGTTCATGCGGCGCGCGTCAGGGCGAGATCAGCTTCGAACCCGGCGCCGCCCACTCCTTCGGCCAGACCGTGACCCACTTGCCGTTCTGCACCTGCTTCACGCGCATCAGGTCGTCGCCGAAGTTGTTGCGCCCGTCGAAGCGCAGCCGCCCCTGGATGGTGTCGACCCTGTTCGCCTTCAGCCACGCGGCCATCGCCTTGTCGTCCAGGCTCTTGGTGCCGACCACGGCGGCCTCGATCAGCTGCCACGCGCAGAACGACGCGGCGGCCTGCACCTCCACCGCGTTGTCCGGCAGGCCGGCCTTCGTCGCGCGCTCGTTGAAGATCTTCACGAACTCGGCGGCGACCGGGTTATTGGTGAACGGCGGGTGCTGCTCGAAGATCGTGACGGAGAGCGCGCGGTTGCCGTCCGGCGACTTCGCCATCGGGCCCGGCGAGGGCACGTAGTAGAAGTGGTGCTTCGGCGTCCAGTCGATCTTCTTCAGCGCGTCGAGCAGCAGGTTGCCGTCGAGGCCGATCGCGCCGCACCAGAGGAAGTCCGGATTCGCCTCCTTGATCCGCGCGGCGATCGGGCCGAATTCGCGGTTGCCGAACTCGTATTCGAGGTACAGCACCTCCTGCAGCCCGCGCTTCTTCGCCTGCTCGCGCGAGCCCACCGAGATGAAGTGCAGCGACGGGAACTTCGAGGTCACGATCGCGACGGTCTTCGGCGGCTTGTCCGAGGCCATCAGTGCGTCGAGGACGGTGTTCGGCACGGTGAGTTCGGGCTCGGGCCCGATCGACCAGGCCGGGAACTGCATCTCGTACTTCGCGAGGCCGGGCACCCCGAAGGTGTGGTGGACCAGGATCTTGTTGTAGCGCTGGGCGACGCCCATCGCCGACAGGATCGCGCCGGTGGCGTAGGGCCCGATCAGCAGGTCGACCTTGTCGACGGTGACCAGCTGCTCGTAGAGCGTGCGCGCGAGGTCGGGCTTGCTCTGGTCGTCCTTCAGCACCCACTCGACCGGCCGGCCTAGCAGGCCGCCGCGCCGGTTCAGCATCTCGACGTAGATCTCGCCCGTCAGCTTGTGCACGAGGCCGGTGGCGGCCAGCGGGCCGGTCAGCGCGAGCGTGCCGCCGATGCGGATCGGGGTGCCCGCCGGCTGCTGGGCGATCACGGGTCCGGCGCCGGCTGCGAGCAGCGCGCCGAGGAAGGTACGGCGGTCCTGGGTCATCGAAGCGTCTCCTTGTCGTCGTGCCGCGGCCTCAGGCCGGGTCGATCTCGGTGTTGACCACGAAGTACGGGGGCACCTGCGGCCCCCAGACGTAGAACGAATCGTCGGGCGGCTGGTCGCGCGCCGGCCACTCGTCGTCGGCGGCGACGTGGTCGATGTCGAACGAGAACTCGTTGTAGCCGCCGAACGGATCGCGGGCGTAGTAGAAGTAGTTCGAGCCGAGCACGTGTCGCCCCACGCCCCAGCCCTCGGTGTAGCCGGCCTTGAGCATCTGCTCCATCCCGAGGCCGACCTCGTCGAGGCTGGCGACGTCCCAGCTGCAGTGGTGCAGGCCCGGGCCCTCCGACATCACGACCGCCACCAGATGGTGGTCGCTGCCGTGGGCGCCGTGCAGGAACGCGATGCCGCCGCCGGACCAGTCGCTCATCCGCAGGCCCAGGACGTCCTGCAGCCAGCCCCAGCAGCGCGGGGGATCGGGCGAGAACAGCAGCACGTGCGACAGG
>JBAXJZ010000560.1:0-2941 GCA_037137595.1 Burkholderiales bacterium
CTGCTGTCGCTGACGCAGACGATCGTGCCCGCCTACGGCCGGTGCTGGGAGGCCCACGGGGCGGCCGAGACCGGCCGGCTGCTCGGCCGCTTCACCGGCCTCTACGCGCGGCTCGCCTTCCCGATGATCGCCGGCACCGCGGCGGTCGCGCCCATCGCGCTGCCGCTGCTCGCGTCGGACCGCTACGCGCCGGCGGCCGAGGTCGCGCCCTGGGCGCTGGCCGGCATGGCGATCGAGAGCTGGGTGGTCGTCGCGAGCGCCGGGCTGATGCTCGCCAAGCGCACGCGTCCGCTGTGGGGCGCGGTCGCCGTCGCGGCCGTCTTCAACCTGCTGCTCAACGTCGTGCTGCTGCCGCGCCTGGGCATCGTCGGCGCCGCCGTCGCGTCGATCGTCTCGATGGGTGCGCTGGCCGTCGGCGTCGCGGCGCTCGGCGCGCGCACCGTCCGGATCGCGATGCCGTGGCGCGAGCTCGCGCTGCACGCGGGCGCGTCGGCCGCGATGTACGCGGCGATCGCACCGCTGTCGGCCGGCTCGCCGATCGCCACGCTGGCGCTGCAGGTCGTCGCGGGCGTCGCCGTCTACGCGGCGATCGAACTCGCGCTCGACCCGCGTGCCCGCGAGCTCGCAGCCGCCGGGCTGGCACGCGTCGGAGCGGGGCCGCGATGAGCGCGAGGCGTCCGGTGGCGGTCCTGATGTACCACGCGATCGAACCCGTGGGCGCGGACTCGGACGCCGACCCGCACTACAGCGTCGAGCCGGCGACCTTCGCCGCGCAGCTCGACGCCTTCGCCGGACTCGGCCGGCGCGTGCGCAGCGTGCGCGACCTGCTCGCCGACGCCGCCGCGGGGGCATCGACGGGCGACGCGGTGGCCCTCACCTTCGACGACGGCCACGCGAGCAACGGCGCCGCCGCCGAGATGCTCGCCGCGCGCGGCATGGCGGCCGACTTCTTCGTGAACCCCGCGCAGGTGGGCGGCCCGCACCGGCTGTCCTGGGCCGCGCTGCGCGACATGGCCGCGGCCGGCATGTCGATCCAGTCGCACGGCCACGACCACGTCCACCTCGACACGCTCGGACCCGACGGCGTGCACGACTCGCTCGCGCGGTCGAAGGCGGCGATCGAGGACGCGCTGGGCACGGCGGTGACGCTCTTCGCCCCGCCGGGCGGCCGACTGCACCCGTCGCTCGCCGCGACCGCGGCGCGGCTGGGCTACCGGGCGCTGTGCACCTCGAGACCCGGCCGCTGGACGCCCGCCGCAAGTGCCCCCGCCGACATCCCGAGGCTCGCGGTTCTGGCCGGCACCGGCGACGAGACCCTGCGCCGCTGGGCGCTCGCCGACCCGATGACGATCGGCCGCGCAAGGCTGCGCGCCGGCGCCCTCGACGCGGCCAAGCGCCTGCTGGGCACCGGCCGCTACGAGCGGCTGCGCGCGGCAGCGCTGAAGGGGGGCGCATGAACGGCCTCGCGCTCGCGGTGTTCGTCGCATCGGCCGGCTTCGTCGGCTGGACCTTCGTCGGCTACCCGGCGGCGCTGTGGCTGTGGTCGCGCTGGAGGCCGGCCCCGGTGGCGCGCGCGCCGCTGGAGACCGAGGTCGCCATCGTGATCGTCGTCCACAACGAGGCCGCCGGCATCCGCGCGAAGATCGACTCCTGCCTCGCGCAGCAGTGGCCGGCCGAGCGGCTGCGCGTGGTGGTGGTCTCCGACGGCTCCACCGACGCCACCGGCGAGGTCGTGCGCGCGGTCGGCGACCCGGGCGTCGAATGGCTGCCGTTCGAGCGGCGCCGCGGCAAGGCCGCCTGCGTCAACGACGCGCTGGCGCGCCTGCGCGAGCCCATCGTCGTGCTGACCGACGCGCGCCAGGCGCTGCATCCCGAAGCGGTGCGTCGCCTCGCCGAGAACTTCGCCGACCCGCGCGTCGGCGCCGCCAGCGGCGAGCTGGTGTTCCTGCTCGACGGCGCGACCGGCTTCGGCCAGGGCGTGGACGCCTACTGGCGCTACGAGAAGGCGATCCGGCGGATGGAGGGGACGATCGACTCGGTGGTCGGCGTGACCGGCGCGATCTACGCGATCCGCCGCGAGGCCTTCGAGCCGATCCCCGAGGACACCGTGCTCGACGACGTGCTGATCCCGATGCAGGCGGTGCGCGCCGGCTGGCGGGTGGTGTTCGACGAGCGCGCGATCGCCTGGGACCGGCCGGCCAGCGAGCCGGCCCGCGAACGGGTCCGCAAGATCCGCACCCTCGCCGGCAACTTCGGGCTGATCGCCGCGCACCCGTGGCTCCTCGACCCGCGCCGCAACCGGATCGTGCTGCAGTACCTGTCGCACAAGGTCACGCGCCTGCTCGCGCCGCTCGCGCTCGCCGGCACGCTGGTCTCGAGCGCCGTGCTGGCGGCTGCACATCCGCTGTTCGCCGCGCTGCTGGTCGCGCAGCTCGCGGTCTACGCCGCGCCCTGGCTCGCGGCCCGCTTCCCGCGCGTCTCGACGGCCCGCCCGGTGCGGATCGCCGCCGCCTTCGTCGCGCTCAACTGGTTCGTCGTGCTCGGCTTCCGCGAGTGGCTGTCGAACCGGCGCGTCCACGTCTGGCGATGAGCGCGATGCGTCCGCTGCGCGTGCTGCACCTGCGATCGAGCGCCGGCCTCTACGGCGCCGAGCACGTGCTGCTGACGCTGCTGCCGGCGCTGCCGGCGCTGGGTATCGAGGTGGTGCTCGGCTGCCTGCGCAACCCCTACCAGCCCCGGCTCGAGCTGCACGAACGCGCGCTCGCCGCGGGGATCGACGCGCGGCTCGTGCGCTGCGACGGCCGGCTCGACCTCGGCACGGTGGCCGCGATCCGTGCGCTCGCCGACGAGACCGGCGCCGACGCGCTGCACGTGCACGACTACAAGAGCGCGTTCCATGCCCGGCTCGCGAACCGCGGCCCTCGTCGGCCGCTGGCGGCCA
>JBAXJZ010000561.1:0-2929 GCA_037137595.1 Burkholderiales bacterium
GTCGCGGGCAGCAGCAGCGCGTTCATGTCGGTGCCCAGCCCGATCGCACGGCCGGTCACCAGCGCCTGCTCGCGCGAGATCAGGTGCGCGTCCGCGCGGCTCGTGCCGTCGCGGCCCACTCCGCGCGCGACCCGGGACAGCGCCGCGCCGCCGGCGGGCGCGCCGTACAGCGCGCCGCCGATGCCCGGCACGGTGACCGCGCCGTTCGACCCCACCTGGTACTGCATCGTGGTGTCCCCGGCGAGCCAGACCACGCCGCCCGTGGCGGAGATGCTCGTGAAGGTCGAGCGCGCGCCGTTGCACGACGCGAACAGGTCGCCGAGCAGACCGCCCCAGCCGCGCGTCGCGCCCTCGGGCGCGAAGGCCTGCCACATCGAGGTCTGGTCGTTGTGCGAGAAAAGCCGCGGCGGCAGCTTGCGCTGCGCGGCGAAGGTCCGGTACTCCTCGGTGCTCGCGATGGGGTAGGCGAGCGGGCCGACGTTGGGCACGATCGCCAGGCGGCGGTCGACGTTGAAGAGCTGCGCCGCGTGCGTCATCTCGGGATGCAGCGACACCGGCCGGTTCGACGCGAGCGGCGACAGCGCGATCGTGCCGACCGGCGCCAGGTTGGCCTCGGTCGTCGGGATGGCGATCGGCGCGCCCGCATTGCCGGTGAGGACCACCAGCGGCCGCGGCCCGACCGCACTGCCGCGGGCCTGCTCGTAGGCGGCGACGCTCCCGGCATCGGTGGGCACGACCATGTTGTACGAGTCGTTGCCGCCGGCGAGGTAGATGCAGACCAGCGCCTTGTAGTCGGACGGGCAGGACTGCGCCGCGGCCGCGCCGATGCCGGCGAGGTTGAGCGCGAGCGGGGCGGCGACCGGGCCGGCGGCCGAGAGCGCGCCGGCGGTCGACAGGAAGCGGCGCCGGGCGGCGTCGAAGGTGCGTTTCATGGTTCGAGTCCTCGGTCGGGCTCAGCGCTGGAGCATGAATTCGGGGGACGCCGCGAGCAGCAGCGCGGCGAGTCGGACGCGGTTCTGGCGCGCGGCGTCCTGCGCGGTCGCCGGCAGCGGAATCGTCCCGACCTCGGCGACGATGTCGTCGCGCAGGCTCGCGGGGATCTGCGTGCCGGGGGCGAGCAGCAGGATCAGCCGGTCCACCAGTTCGGCCGGCCGGTCGGCGAGCGCGGCGAACGGCGCGAGCAGCGGCTTGACGTCGTTGCCGGCGCCGAATCCGCCGTTCGCGTTGAGCAGGCCCTGCGCCGTAGCGATCCAGCCGGCGACCGAGATCTCGGAGGTGAGCTGCAGCTCGGGGGCGACCGGCGCGCGATCGGTGCCGCCCAGCCGCACCCGCGACAGCGCGGAGTTCGGCGGCACGTAGCCGGGCCGGTAGAAGTTGAAGACCGTCGGCGAACGCAGCGGTGACTGGCCCAGCGAGGTGCTCACCGCGTCGGTCGACCCGACGCGGAACTCCCGACTCGTCGAGGTCGCTCCGAGCGCACGCAGCAGCGCGGTCATCCGCAGGATCGGCTCGCGCAGCCGCCCGTCGACCCCGGCGAGGTCGCGCGGCGCGACGAAGGCCTCGGGGTCGAGCAGCACCGCACGCACCACCGCCTTCATGTCGCCGCGCACGCCGCGGCCGTTGTCGGCGAAGGCGGCGGCCACGCGCCGCACGTACTCGGGCGAGGGGTTGCTGGTCACCAGCCGCTGGATCAGCTGCCGCCCGATGAACGGCCCGACGTTCGGATGGCGGAACAGGATGTCGAGCGCCTGGCGCAGGCTGTCCTGCGGCGACGAGGTGACGATGGTGACGCCGAGGAACGACTTCGGGCCCGACTCGTGGTAGTCGGCATAGCCCTGCATCGGGATCGTGTCGCGATCCGAGTCCGGGTTGCCGCCGACGAAGCGCAGCGGCGAGGTGTCCGGGCCGCCCCAGGAGAAGCCCGTGAAGACCTTCGCGAGCCCCTGGATGTCGGCGAAGTCGTAGGTCTCGATCGGCCGGCCGTCGGCATCCCAGCGGACCGTGCCGTCGGGGTTCAGCTCGTAGAGGCCGATCGAGAAGAGCTGCATGATCTCGCGCGCGTAGTTCTCGTCGGGCAGGCGGCCGGTGGCCAGGTCGGTCTTGCGGTTGCCGAGGTGCGACAGGTAGGTGCCCATCGCCGGCGACAGGCTCACCTCCTCGAGCAGCTGCCGGTAGTTGCCGAACGCGTTGCGGACCAGGATGTCGTAGTAGGCGGCCGCCATCGGCAGCGAGACGGTCGGTTCCTGCATCGACACGACGAGGATCTGCGACAGCGCGAACGCGACGCGCTGGCGCAGCAGGTCCTCGCCCTCGACCGCGGCGCGCCAGAAGCTCCACTGCATCCAGTCGCGCGACGGCGTGCCGTTCTCGGCGAGCTTCGCGTACAGCGAGCGCACGAACGGCAGGTGCAGCGTCGGCGCCTTCGCCATCTCCGCATCGATCCAGCCCGAATAGCCGAGCGCGGAGAGCCGCTCGATCTCGGGCAGCGTGGTGCCGAACGTGGACTTCTGCAGGAAGCGCGAGGCGGCCGACGCGGACGTCGGCAGGTCGGTGGGCGCCGATGCGACGGTCGGCGTCGCCGTCGACGTCGGCGCGGCGGCCGGGGACGTCGGCGTCGCGGTCGTCGTCACGCCGTCGACCGCGGTGCGGCTGCCGCCGGAGGCGCTCGCCGTCGGCGCGGCGACCTCGCCGACCCCGCATCCGGTGAGGGCGAGGGCTCCGGAGAGCGCCACGACGCGCCCCAGGGAGATCGGAAGGTGAACACGGATTCGCATCGGCTTGCCTCGTTGTGTCGTCGTCGGCGCCCCATCGCTGGCGAGGGACCGGGGGCCGCGGAACGGAGACTTCCAGCCGAGTCACGCGATTCACGAGAAAAAAGTCACGCGGCGGCCGAACCGGCCGTCGGCGCGGCCGCGCCGGCCGACGAACG
>JBAXJZ010000562.1:0-2929 GCA_037137595.1 Burkholderiales bacterium
AATAGTTATTAGCAAAGCAAAAAACTTTTTGTTTTTTGAACTTTTTTCCTCCCCACTGGCACCAGGACTGCTGACTGAGATTTTGTCCGATTGCCCCAAAGGCGCGCCCGGAACGATTCGTGCTACATCTACATCTGGACCCATGTGTTTGATGAATCTGCAAAGCGCTGCCGCGAACTTACCGGTACGTTCAGCAAGGCTGGATCAAAAATAATAAAGGCGTCCAGTTCCAGCATATGATCACAATTCTGGTAGAAAAGGGTAATTAATGCGTAGTTCATCACCTTTTGTTTTGAGCCCCGTGAGCAGTGTTGAAGAACGGTGGATTAGTGCTCTCGAGTGCATCTCCCGAAACGACTCTGATGGCTGTGCAGTCGCCCTGCAGGTAACAGATTGAATCAAAAAATCGCCCAGCGAAATTTCACTCTTGATGTTTTGTGTTCCTCGTTTTGTTATTATTGATTTTAACCTACATCGCAGCGGGCTCGCGTTCGACACCGGTGGCGCGCGTCGCGCGACCACGTCGGGCACCGTGACGCTGTCGAAGGACAGCGTCACCGAGCTGCGGCCCGAGGGCACGGGCTCCGGGGTCGTCGACTCCGTGTCGCTCAATCCGTCCGAGGTCCGCATCGAGGGCGGCCGCGTCCACCTGCAGGGCGACGGCGGCGCGGGTGCGCAGATCGTCGCGCCGGGCGGTCGCGTCTCGGTGATCGCGAGCGCGGCGCCGGGGACGATGCCCGACCCGAACGCGCGTGAACCGGTCGCGCCCGCCGACAGTCGACTCGTCGTCGACGGCGGTGTGCGCGTCGACGTGTCGGGCGTGAGGGACGTCGCGGTTTCGGCGTCGCGCAACGTCGTCGCCGTCGAGCTGCGCGGCGACGTGATCGCCGACGCGCCGCTGCTGCGCGACTCGCCGCTCGCCGGACAGACGCTGTACGTCGACGTGCGCACCGGCAGCCCGCTCTTCGGCAGCGCCGATACGGTCCAGCGCGTCGCGGCCTCGCAGATCCGCCGCACGATCGACGAGCGCTCGACGACCGGCGGCTCGATCTCGCTGCAGTCCGACGGTGACCTCGCGGTGAACCGCGGCGCGACGTTCGGCATCGCGGGCGGCACCGTGCGCTACACGCCGGGCGAGCTGCGCGTGAGCCGGCTCGCCGACGGCCGCGGCAACGTCTCGGTCTCTCAGGCCACGCCCGACCGCAGCTATTCGTTCGTCGCCGACCGCTACCAGACCTTCGACGCGCGCTGGAACGTGCGTCGCGTCTACGAGTCGGGGACCCGCTATGCGGTCGATCCCGGCTACGTGGAGGGCAGGGCGGCCGGCAGCCTGTCGCTGTCCGCGCCGTTCGTGAGCTGGGCCGGCTCGGTCGACGCCGGGGTCGTCGTCGGCACGGCGCAGCGCCAGACGCCGCCGGTCGGCGGTCTGTTCTCGGTCGGCGAGCGCACGCAGATCGGCCAGCGCTTCGCCGACTACCGCGTGCTCAGTCCGCTCGTCCTCACCGACGGTCTGGCCGGTGAGCTCGCCGCGCTGGCGATCGACGCCGATCGCGTCGCCGCCTTCGGCACCGCGGCCGCACCGGCCCCGCAACGCATCGACGGCTCGGCGCTGGCCGCGAGCGGCGTGTCGCGCATCGAGCTGCTGTCGAACACGTCGGTGACGGTCGCTCCGGGCGCACCGCTGGTGCTGCCCACCGGCGGACGCTTCACGCTGTCGGCGAACCGCGTCGACGTGGGGCGCGACCTGCGGGTGCCGAGCGCGCGCGCCGATTCGGTGACGCTGCCCAACGGCAGCACCGTGGCGGTCTCGGGCATCGAGCTCACCGCGCCGATCACCGCCGGCAACGTCGACCCGCTCACCGGCGGGCCGAAGGCCGATGCGACCGGCGTGGTCGCGGTCGCGCCCGGCACCACCGTCGACGCATCGGGCCGGTGGGTCGTGGACCCGGCGGGCGCGCTGCCGGCGACGACGGCGGAAGGCTGGCTGCGCGACGGCGGCTCGGTCCGGATCGCGGGCGCGACCGACGTCCGCCTCGGCCAGGGGGCGGTCGTCGACGCGTCCGGCGGGGCGCTGCGCGACGGCGCACGCCGGCTCACGGGCGGCGACGGCGGACGGATCGCGCTCCAGGTGACCGGCCGCGGCGATCTCGGCGATCCGCCGCCGCCCGCGAGCGGTACGCTCGCGATCGACGGCGCGACGCTGCGCGCGACCGGCTTCGCCCAGAACGGCGCGCTCCGCCTGGACGCGCCCAACGTCGCGGTCGGCGCGACGCCGCCGGCGTCTGCCGGTACCGATCGCCTCGTCGTCGCACCGAGCCTGCTCGAGTCCGGCGCCTTCGCGCGCTACGAACTCAACGCGTCGGACACGCTCGCTGTCGGCGCCGGCCGGATCGCGCCGCGGCAGCTGAACTTCGGCATCGACCGTCGCCAGGCCGAGGTGCTCGACGAGGCCGCGCTGCGGGCGATCGGTGCGCCCCGCCTGCTCGACGACGCGACCCGCAGGCCGGTCGCGCTCTCTTTCGCCGCGACGTCGCCCTACCGGGCGACGCTGACGGTCGATCGCGACGCGGTGATCGACGCCGACCCGCGCGCCTCGCTGCGCTTCGCGAGCGACGTGCGCCTGTCGTTCGACGGGGCCGCCGCCGCGCGCGGCGGCAGCATCGAGCTCTCCACGGGCCGCGCGGCCCGACCGGCGCCGCTGGCCCTGCGACCGGACGAGACGCTGCGCGTCGGCTCGACCGCACGGCTCGACGTCTCGGGCGTCGACCTCGCGGTGGTCGACGCGACCGGCCGACGCACCGGCGCGGTGGTCGCCGGCGGCGCGGTCGACATCGGCGCCTCGCGTGGCGCCCTCGGCATCGAACCCGGCGCGCGGATCGACGTGTCGGGCGCGTCCGGACTGCGCGACGCGGTCACGACCGCCGGCGCA
>JBAXJZ010000563.1:0-2929 GCA_037137595.1 Burkholderiales bacterium
AAGCGGAGAGCGAGCGCGGAAGCCGGCTCACAGTGAAGCCGGCCCCCGCCGGCCCCATCATCGGGTCACCGTCACCGGAGGGCCCGATGTCCACCGATTCCACGCTCGTCCTCGACTCCGACCGCCTCGACTCGCTCAAGAAGGTCTGCCTGATGGACTACGCGCTGCACATCGTCGGCGTGCTGTTCTCGGCGGGGCTGCTGTCCGTGATCGCGCTGATCGTCAACTACATCAAGCGCGACGACGCCCGGGGCACGATCTACGAGAGCCACATGAACTGGATGATCCGCACCTTCTGGTGGACGGTCTTTTGGGTCGTCGTATCCTTCGTGCCGGCAGTGGTGCTGACGATCGTCTCGTTCGGGCTGCTGTCGTTCCTGTTCCTGGTGCCGTTGATCTGGTTCCTGTACCGGATGATCAAGGGGGTGCTTTGGCTCAACGACGGGCGGCCGATGCCGGCCTGAACGACCCCGCGCGGCGTGCGCTGCTCGCGGCCGCCGCCGCGCTGCCCGCCTGCGCCGCGGTGCCCGGTGCGGCACCGCCGACCGGGCCGGTGCCCTCGGGGACGCTGCCGGCTCCGGTCGCGCGCGTCGGCGACCGCTGGCGCTACCGGATCGTCGACCGCTACACCGACGCCTGGGTCGACGAGCCCACCTGGGAGGTGGTCGAGGCGGGCGACCTGCTGCGGCTGAAGATCTCGCCGCGTCGCAGCACCCCGTCCCACGCGCTCGAGGAACGGTTCGCGTCGCCGTGGGTCGCGCTCACCGAGGTCGTCTTCGGCAGCGCCTATCCGTTCCGCGATCCGGTGCCGATCGTGCCGGCGCCCCTGGAGTACGGCCGCCTCGTGTCCACCGCCACCACCTACGTCGACCCGGCGGCGCCGCGCCCGCGCCGCTGGTCGCAGCAGGTCCGCGTCGGCGGCTGGGAGTCGGTCACGGTGCCGGCCGGGCGCTTCGACTGCCTGCGGATCGGCCGGACCATCGCCTACGAGGATCCGGACGGCGGCCGCAACGGCGCGACCCGCAGCGACACGCTCTGGTACGCGCCGGCCGTCCACCGCTGGGTGCAGCGCGAACTGCGCGGCGAATACGTCAGCACCGGCGTCGTCCACGGCACGGCGGCGCGCGGCGAACGCGTTCAGGAAGGGTGGCAGCTCCACCAGCTGTCCGCCTACCAGGCGGCTCGATGACGCGGGCCGCAGCCCGCACGGAGGCACGACCATGAACCGCTTCGACCCCGACCGCCGGCGCACGCTGGCCACGCTCGCGATGCTGGCCGGCGCCGGCGCGGCCGGCGGCTGCGCGACGGGCACCGCAGTGCCCGCACCCGCCGGCGCGGACCCGCTGCCCGTGCCCACGCTCGGCGTGGGCGACCACTGGAGCTGGCGGCTGGTCAACCTCTACAACGGCGGCTCGATGGGCGAACTCACCGAGACGGTGACCGCGGTGACGCCGGAGATCCGGATCCGCGTCGAGGGCGGCGGCGCCCCTGCCCCGGTCGCCGAGCGCTACGCCGATCCGTGGCGGGTCGTCGAGGAGACGACCTTCGAGCATCCGGTGACCTTCGACGTGCCGATGCCGCTGGTGCCGCCCGCCGCCCGCCCCGGCGCGGCGATCTCCACCTCTGGGCGCTACACCAGCCCGTTCGGCAGCGGCACCTACGCGTGGCAGCAGCGGCTGCGCGCCGTCCGCTGGGAGCGGATCACCGTGCCGGCCGGCAGCTTCGACGCGCTGCGCATCGATCGGCTGGTCAACCTCGAGCACCCGGACCGCTTCCGCTACTTCGCCGAACGCACCGACGTGCTCTGGGTGTCGCCGCAGGTGGGACGCTGGGTGGCGCGCGAATGGACCGGCTCGTACATGCCCGGCTCGCCCACCGGGCGTGCCGGCCGCGCGCGAGAGGACTGGGTGCGCTGGGAGCTGACCGGCTGGCAGGCCGGCGGGCGCGGCGGCTGAGGCCGCCGATCAGGCGCGTTCGGCGCCGTCGGCGTCGGCCGCCGGCGGCGCGACACGCGCCGGCAGCATCGGCCGCGGTGTGTCGGACTCGGTCCGACCGTCGCCGAGCGCGAGCAGCCGCACGCCGATCAGCGACGCGACCAGCGATTCGGCCACGGTCAGCCCGTCGAACGACGGCAGCACGCCGGCGAGCGCGAGTGCCGCGTGGCCGGTGAGCAGCGCGACGACGCACCACGAGAGGGGACGGGACGAGGGAGTCGAGGGGGCGGGTGCGGACACGGCGTTCGGGGGGACGACAGGTAACGACCAGAGCCTCCGAAGGTACCCCGTCCACGGGCCAATCCCGTGACGGTCTGGGCAGGCGTCACGCTATTTCACCTCTCGACCGAGGCAGGATGTCACGGTCGGGCCCCTGCCCGCCGCGGCGCCGCCGCCGGGCCCCCGGCAGGCGCCGGCCCGGACCCGGAGCAGTGGCGGGCACGTGCCGGCCGGGACGGGGTCAGGCGCCGGCCCGGATCCGGGCCAGCGCGGCATCGACGACCGCCGGCACCGTCGGCCAGTCGCCGCCGCCGAGCCACGCGGCGCGCGGACCCCAGGGATGCGTGCGCGCCGGGTCGCTGGGCCCGAACACGCCGATCACCGGCGCGTCCACCGCCGCGGCCAGATGCATCGGACCGGAGTCGTTCGCGACGGTGACCGCGGCATCGGCGCACAGCGCCGCGTAGGCCCCCAGGCCGAGCCCGGGCAGCACCACGGCCGCGGGCACCGCCGCGCGCGCCGCCGCGTCCTCGCCCGGTCCCGGGCAGACCACGGTGGCGAGCCCGGCCGCACGCAGACCCGCCTCCAGGTCCGCGAAGCCGGGCCAGGTCTTCGGCCGGCCGCCGGCCGTGCCGGCCGCGAGCGGCGCGACGATCGCGAACCGCGTGCCGGCGAGTCCGGCCGCCTCGAGCGCGGCCCGTGCCGCCGTGCGATGG
>JBAXJZ010000564.1:0-2917 GCA_037137595.1 Burkholderiales bacterium
CCCCTCGCCCGCCCCGCGCGTGCGCAGGATCTGGACGTGCCGTACGTCACCACGCCGCAGAACGTGGTCGACGCGATGCTCGAACTCGGCGGCGTCGGCCCGTCCGACACGCTGATCGACCTGGGCTCCGGAGACGGACGCATCGTCCTCACCGCGGCCCGCCGCTGGGGCACGAAGGGCGTGGGCATCGAGATCGATCCGCGGCTGGTGAGCCTCGCCAACCTCGAGGCGCGTCGGCAGGGGCTGGACGCGCTCGCGAGCTTCGTGGTCGACGACATCTTCCGCGCCGACCTCTCGCGGGCCACCGTGATCACGATGTACCTGCTGCCCGACGTCAACCTGCTGCTGCGGCCGCGGCTGCGCGCGCTCAGGCCGGGCACGCGTCTCGTCTCGCACGACTGGGACATGGGCGACTGGCCGGCCGAGCGCACGATCGAGATCGACGCGCCCGAGAAGCGCGTGGGGCTGCGCAAGTCCAGCCGGCTGATGCGCTGGACCGTCTGAGGGCGGTCGCCGCAGGTCCCCCGACCGTTCGGGCGGTGCGCGCCGGCGGGCCGGAGCCGCGCGGTCGGCCGCCGGGCGGGCGCGCTCACCCGCCGGCCGCCGGGGCCGTCCACGGCGCGCGGCGGCGATTGCGCTACAGTGCAGTCCGGCCGCCGACGCACGTCGTCGCGCGCGATCCCGCATCCGCCCCGGAGTCCCGCCATTCTCGGTCCCCTGACAGCCCGCCCCGAGGCGCTGCGGCTGCTGCTCACCGCGGCCGGCGCGCTGCTCGTCCTGCACCAGCGGCTCCTCGTCCCGGTCCTGCTCGGCCTTCTCGTCTACGCCTGGACCTGCCTGCTCGCGGATCGGGTGTCGGCGCGCTTCGGCGCCTCGCGCACGGTCGCCGGCGTCTCGGGCGCCGTGGTCGGCACGCTGGTGCTCGCCGCCTTCGCGGGCATCGTCACCTGGACGGTCGCGCTCGCCTCGGCCGACGACCTCAGGACCTTCCTGCTGCGCATCGAGGATTCGCTCGACGCGCTGCGCGAGGCGCTGCCCGAGTCGCTGTCCTCGGCGATGCCGGCCGACCTGTACGAGCTGCGCACGCGGGTCTTCGGCTGGCTGCGCGACCACGCGGCGAGCCTGGGCGGCCTCGGCGGCAAGGTGGCGCACGCGCTGGTCCAGGGCATCTTCGCGATCCTGGTCGCGGCGATGGCGGCGGCCGCCACCTGGCGGCCAGGCTCGCTGCAGTCGGAGGAGCGCTTCATCGGCCGCTTCCTGCTGGTGCTGGAGCGGGTGGTGCTCGCGCAGATGCGGATCGCGGTGTTCAACACCACGATGACCGCGATCTACCTGTTCGTGATCCTGCCGGCGTTCGGCTTCGTGCTGCCCTTCCGCGGCCTGCTCTGCCTGTTCACGCTGGTGACGGGCGTCATGCCGGTGCTGGGCAACCTGCTGGCCAACACGCTGGTGACGCTGATCTCGCTCGCGGTCTCGCCGTGGCTCGCGATCGCCTCGCTGGTCTTCCTGATCCTGATCCACAAGACCGAGTACTTCATCAACGCTCGGACCGTCGGCTCGCGCGTGCAGGTGGATTCGTGGGAGATCCTCGCGGCGATGCTGACCGGCGAGGCCCTGTTCGGCGTCCAGGGGCTGGTGGCGGCGCCCCTGCTCTACCCGTTCTTCAAGCGCGAGATCAGCCGGCTGCGCGGCCGGGAGTGAGCGTCGTCGGGGCCCGCCCGGCGCGTCAGCGCTGGGGCTGCCAGCGCAGGCCGATGGTGCCGATCCGCTGCGGACGCAGCGCCACCGGCTCGAGCGGGGCGGAGAACGGGACCGAATGCATCGCGAGGGTGAACTCGAGCCGCCAGTCGCCGAACGCGCCGACCGAGGCGCCGGCGAACACGCGTCCGGCGAGCGGCTCGTGGCGGGTCAGCGACGCGTAGTGGTAGGTGGACCCGTCGATGGCGGCATCCCAGGCGACCGCGCGTGCCTCGACCCCGGCGAAACCCTGCCAGCCCTCGGGCTCGCGCACGCCGATCGTCTCGCCCGGCCAGCTCGGGCCGATCGGCCGGGCGCCCAGCCGCAGCATCGCGCCGACGGCGGCGTCGGTGACCGGCGAGCCCAGGCGCAGCGCCATGCGCCCGACCACGTCGTAGGCGCTGCCCGGCTCGTGCCAGGCCACCAGCCGCGACCAGCCGACCTGCACCGCCGGCTGCGCGCGGACCTGCCAGCCCCAGCCGCGGGGCAGCGGCTGGTCGAGCAGGCGGTGGACGCCGTCCTGCACCTGCTGCGCGAGCGAGGCCGGGCCGAGCACGCCGAGCCGCAGCGACAGCGTCTGGCGGGTCCGCTCGCCGGCGACGACCGTGTCGACGCCCACCGTCAGCACGCCGGCATAGGGCCGGTCGTAGGGCTGCGGGACCGAGGTGCCGGGGTAGGCGGGGG
The DNA here is from genome assembly GCA_037137595.1 of Burkholderiales bacterium. Taxonomy (GTDB): domain Bacteria; phylum Pseudomonadota; class Gammaproteobacteria; order Burkholderiales; family Burkholderiaceae_E; genus UBA4615. Next base: position 2,422 of record JBAXJZ010000564.1, read on the forward strand.
TGTAGATCTCGTGGTTCAGCGACCAGACCGTGAGCGTGCGCGCGCCGCGGTCGCAGGCCGGCCCGACCGAGCACCACGCGGCGGCGAGCCGCGCGGCGAGCGTGCCGGCCGGCGCGTCGAACGCGGCGCGGATGAACTCGCCGCTCGTGTACCAGCGCTCCTGGGCGCGCGTGGCGAAGGCGAACTGGTCGTTGTCGAGCGCGAACTCGACGGCGCGCAGCTGCGCGGCGGCCGGCCCCGGCATCGCGAGGACTGCAAGCGCGCAGCCCGCGGCGGCGAGCGCGCGCCGGGCGGCCGCGGCGGCGCTCCGGCTCACCGGCCCGCCTCCTTCGCCCGCTGCTCGAGCGACTCCCAGCGTTCGAGCAGCTCGAGCAGCTCGAGCTCGATCGCCTGCGCGCGCTCCTGGTCGGCGCGCAGCACGCGGCCGTCCTGCCGGTAGTAGTCGGGATCGGCCGTCCTGGCCGCGAGCGCCGCCTGCTCGGCCTCGAGCGCCTCG
>JBAXJZ010000565.1:0-2906 GCA_037137595.1 Burkholderiales bacterium
CGATGGGCGGCGCCCCCGCCGGCCGCTGACCGGAGCCGCGCGATGGGCTTCGCCTGGCGCATCGCGGTCCGCTTCCTCGTCGAGGGGCGCTTCCAGACGCTGTTGCTCGTGGTCGGCGTGGCCGCCGGCGTGGCGGTCGTCACCTACATCACCGCGCTGGTCGACGGCCTGCAGGCCAACACCATCCGCCGCACGCTCGGCGTGCAGCCGCACCTCACCATCCGTCCGGTGAAGGACGTGCCGCTCGCGGGCCGGCTCGCGCCGGCCGGCACCGACCGCCCGGCGCTCGAGCAGCCGCGCGCGCAGCGCACGCGCTCGATCGACAACTGGGTGCCGCTCGCGCGCACCCTCGAGACCGTGCCCGGCGTGACCGCGGTCTCGCCGATGGCCGGCGGCACCGCGCTCGCGCTGCGCGGCGAGGGCAGCCGCGCGGTCGCGATCGTCGGCGTCGAGCTCGAGCGCTACGACCGCATCGCCGGGCTCTCCGACAAGATCATCGAGGGCGTGCCGCGGCTCGGACCGGGCGAGGCCATCGTCGGCAAGGAACTCGCCGAGGACCTCGGCGTGCGGCTCGGCGACCGCTTCACGCTGTCGCTGGGCAAGGACACCAACGAGCCGCTGCGCGCGGTCGCGATCTTCGACGTGGGCGTGCGCGACGTGAACCGCCGCAACGTCTACCTGCCGCTGCGCACCGCGCAGAGCCTGCTCGGCATCCCCGGCGGCGTCACCCAGCTCGACCTGACGGTGGACGACGTGTTCCGCGCCGAGTCGGTGGCGTCGCGGCTGCGCGCACGCATGCCCTACGACATCGAGAGCTGGATGCAGACCAACAGCCAGCTGCTGTCCGCGCTCGACGCGCAGACGATGTCCACGCGGCTGATCCGCGGCGTGGTGATGCTGGTGGTAGTGCTCGGCATCGCGAGCGTGCTGGTGGTCTCGGTGGTGCAGAAGCGCAAGGAGATCGGCATCCTGCGCGCGATGGGTGCGTCGCGCGCGCAGATGACCCGCGTCTTCCTGATGCAGGGCGCGCTGGTGAGCGCGGCGGGCTCGGTGCTCGGCGCGGGCCTCGCGTGGGTGATGGTCGAGGCGTTCACCGCACTGGTGAAGGGCGCCGACGGCCGGCCGCTGTTCCCGATCGTGCTCGACCTCGAGACCTTCGCCTGGGTGGCGGCGGGCGCGACGCTGGCCGGCGTGCTGGCCGCGGTGGCGCCCGCGCGGCGCGCCGCCGCGCTCGATCCGGCGCAGGCGATCCGGCTGTGAGCGCGTCGGACGCGGACCGGTCGTCGCGCGTCGCGGGCACGGACCCCGCCGCGGCGGGCGTGCCCATCGTCTCGATGCGCGGCATCCGCAAGGTCTACCACCCCGGCACGCCGATCGAGGCCGAGGTGCTGCACGGCATCGACCTGGACCTCGCGCCCGGCGAGTTCGCCGCGATGATCGGCCCCTCGGGCTCGGGCAAGAGCACGCTGCTCAACCTGATCGGCCTGCTCGAGCGGCCCACCGGGGGGCAGTACCGCCTGCGCGGCGAGGCGGTCGAGACCCTCGACGATGACGCGCTCACCGCCGCACGCCTGCGCACGCTGGGCTTCGTTTTCCAGTTCCACCACCTGCTGCCGGCGTTCGACGCGACCGAGAACGTCGCGATGCCGATGCTGATCCGGGACGGCCGCATCGGCGCCGCGGCGCGCGCGCGCGCCGAGTCGCTGCTCGACGCGGTGGGCCTCGCGGCCGCGAAGCGACGCAAGCCCTCGCAGCTGTCGGGCGGCATGCAGCAGCGCGTGGCGATCGCCCGCGCGCTGATGCAGGACCCGCCGCTGGTGCTCGCCGACGAGCCCACCGGCAACCTCGACACGGCGTCCTCGCAGGCGATCTTCGAACTGATGCGCCGCTTCAACCGCGAGTCGGGCACCGCGTTCCTGATCGTCACGCACGACCCGCGGATCGCGGACCGGTGCGACCGCGTGATCGAGCTGATCGACGGACAACTGGCGCGCTGAGCACGCGTCGCCCCCGCACCGGCCGTCCTGCCCGCCGTTCCGGCCCCCGCCCCCGCACGGCCCGCCCCGCTGCGACGCCCCGTATCATCCCGCGACCACCCGGTCCCGACCCGATGCCCGCCTCGTCCGCCCCGATCCTCGAACGCCCCGTCGCCCCGCCCGCCTCGCCTGCGCGCGTGCTCGCCGACTTCGGCGCGACCTACGGCGCCAACGGCCTGATCGGCTTCATCTTCGCGGCCTCGGGCCCGGCCGCGGTGATCCTGTCGGCCGGCCAGCGCGGCGGGATGAGCGCGGCCGAGCTGGCCTCCTGGCTGTTCGGCGCGTTCTTCGTCAACGGCCTGCTCACCGTCGTGCTGACCTGCATCTACCGCACGCCGCTGGTCTTCTTCTGGACGATCCCCGGCACCGTGCTGGTCGGCCCCACCCTCGCGAACGTGCCTCACGCCGAGGTGTTCGGCGCCTACGTCGTCACCGGGCTGCTGATGGTCGCGCTCGGCCTGTCGGGCTGGGTGCGGCGAGGACTCGCCGCGGTGCCGATGCCGATCGTGATGGGCATGGTGGCGGGCGTGTTCCTGCGCTTCGGCCTGGACCTCGTCCGCGCGGTGCACGAGGACCTCGCCATCGCGGGCCCGATGGTGCTGACCTTCGTCGCGCTGTCGGCGTTCCCGCGCGCGGCGCGCCTGATGCCGCCGATGATCGGCACGCTGATCGTCGGCGCGGTCGCGGTCGCGATGTCCGGCCGCTTCGCGTGGCCGGCCGAGGCGAGCCTCGCGATCGTGCCGCCGCTGCTGCAGTGGCCGGCGTTCTCGGGCCCGGTGCTGCTCGAACTGGTGGTACCGCTCGCGATCACCGTGCTCGTCGTGCAGAACGGCCAGGGCTTCGCGGTGCTGAAGGCCGCCGGCCACGAGC
>JBAXJZ010000566.1:0-2880 GCA_037137595.1 Burkholderiales bacterium
TGCCGGATGGTCGGGTGGTCCGGCCTCCGCCCATCGGCTGACTTGCTCCCGCGTTGATCCGGCTCTTATGATTGGCGCCCCCTGAAGCCGGTCGAACCTTTCTTCCATGGCATCCGCCGTGTCCGACCGCGCCCCCTCCCCCTGCCAGGATACGAGTGGAAGAGCCCTGATCATCGCCGAGAAGCCGTTCGAGGCCGCCGACATCGCGCGGGCGCTGGGCGGCTTCGCCAAGCAGGGCGACTACTTCGAGAGCGACGACTACGTCCTGTCGTCGGCGGTCGGCCATCTGGTCGAGATCGCGGCGCCGGAGCAATACGAGGTCAAGCGCGGCAAGTGGAGCTTCGCGCACCTGCCGGTGATCCCGCCGGAGTTCGACCTCCGCCCGATCGAGAAGAGCGAGGACCGGCTGAAGCTGCTCACGCGGCTGATCAAGCGCAAGGACGTCGACACCCTGATCAATGCCTGCGACGCGGGCCGCGAGGGCGAGCTGATCTTCCGGCTGATCGCCCAGCACGCGAAGGCGCGCCAGCCGGTCAGGCGGCTGTGGCTGCAGTCGATGACCCAGGGCGCGATCCGCGAGGGCTTCGCCAAGCTGCGCGACGACACCCAGATGCTGCCGCTGGCCGACGCCGCACGCTGCCGCTCGGAGGCCGACTGGCTGGTCGGCATCAACGGCACGCGGGCGATGACCGCGTTCAACTCGCGTGACGGCGGCTTCTACCTGACCACCGTCGGCCGGGTGCAGACGCCCACGCTGGCCATCGTCGTCGAGCGCGAGGAGCGGATCCGCAAGTTCGTGCCGCGCTCGTACTTCGAGGTCAAGGCCACCTTCGGCGCGAAAGCCGGCGCCTACGAGGGCCGCTGGTTCGATCCGGCCTTCCAGCGCAACCCCGCCGACGCGGACCTGCGCCCCGAGCGGCTCTGGGACGAGGCCAAGGCCCGCGCGATCGTCGAGGCCTGCCGCGGCAAGCCGGGCACGGTGACCGAGGAGTCCAAGCCCTCGACCCAGGCGGCCCCCGCCCTCTTCGACCTGACCAGCCTGCAGCGCGAGGCGAACGGCCGCTTCGGCTTCTCGGCCAAAACCACGCTGTCGCTCGCGCAGGCGCTCTACGAGAAGCACAAGGTCCTGACCTACCCGCGGACCGACTCGAAGGCGCTGCCCGAGGACTACGTGGCCACCGTCCGGCAGACGATGGACATGCTCGGCGACCTGCATCCGTACGGGCAGTTCTCGAAGCAGGTGCTGAAGAACGACTGGATCAAGCCGGGCAACAAGCGGATCTTCGACAACTCGAAGATCTCCGACCACTTCGCGATCATCCCGACGCTGCAGGCGCCCAAGGCCCTGTCCGACGCCGAGCAGAAGGTCTACGACCTGGTCGTCAAGCGCTTCCTCGCGGTCTTCTTCCCGTCGGCCGAGTTCCGCGTCACCACGCGGATCACCACGGTCGAGACCCATGCGTTCAAGACCGAGGGCAAGGTCCTGGTGAACCCGGGCTGGCTCGCGATCTACGGGCGCGAGTCGGTCGCCGAGACCAAGGCCAAGGACGGCGAGGACGCCGGCGGCACGCTGGTGGCCGTCGAGCCCGACGAGGTCGTCGAGACCCGCGAGATCGATGCGATCCCGCTCGCCACCCGGCCGCCTGCGCGCTTCAACGAGGCGACCCTGCTGTCGGCGATGGAGGGCGCGGGCAAGCTCGTGGACGACGAGGAGCTGCGCGAGGCGATGGCCGCCAAGGGCCTGGGCACGCCGGCCACGCGTGCGCAGGTCATCGAGGGCCTGATCAACGAGAACTACCTCGTCCGCGAGGGCCGCGACCTGATCGCCACCGCGAAGGCCTTCCAGCTGCTGACGCTGCTGCGCGGCCTGGGGGTGGCCGAGCTCACGATGCCCGAGCTCACCGGCGAGTGGGAGTACAAGCTGTCGCAGATGGAGCGCGGCCGGCTGGATCGCGAGGCCTTCATGCGCGAGATCGCCGAGATGACCGAGCACATCGTGGCGCGTGCGAAGGGCTACGGCCCGACCGACGTGCCCGGCGACTATGCGACGCTGAAGGAGCCCTGCCCGAAGTGCGGCGGCGTGGCCAAGGAGAACTACCGGCGCTTCGCCTGCACGGCCTGCGACTGGTCGATCACCAAGTCGCCGTCGTCGCGGCTGATGGAGCCCGTCGAGGCCGAGCAGCTGATCCGCGAGAAGACGATCGGGCCGCTGCACGGCTTCCGCAGCAAGATGGGCCGGCCGTTCTCGGCGATCCTGAAGCTGGTCGAGCCCGACTGGAAGCTGGAGTTCGATTTCGGCCAGAGCGACGCGGCCGAGGACGACGAGCCGGTGGACTTCTCCGGCCAGGAGCCGGTGGGCGACTGCCCGCGCTGCCGCTCGAGGGTCTTCGAGCACGGGATGAGCTATGTCTGCGAGAAGTCGGTGGGCGCCGGGCGCACCTGCGACTTCCGCTCGGGCAAGGTGATCCTGCAGCAGCCGGTCGAGCGCGCGCAGATGACGAAGCTGCTCGCCGACGGCCGCACCGACCTGCTCGACGGTTTCGTGTCGTCGCGGACGCGGCGCCGGTTCAAGGCCTTCCTGGTCCGTCAGCCCGACGGCAAGGTGGGCTTCGAGTTCCAGGCGGCCGCGCCGAAGGCGGGGGCCAAGGGCGGGGACGGCGCGACGGCGGCGACACCCGGCGCGGCGCCGGCGGCGGCCTCGAAGTCGGGGTCGGCCGCGGCGAAGGCGGGTGCGGCCGCGGCGAAGGCGGGGTCGGCGAAGGCCGAGGCGGGTGCGGCCTCGAAGGCGCCCGCGTCCAGGGCGCCGGCCTCGAAGGCGCCGGCCTCGAAGACCGCGGCGACGAAGGCCCCTGCGACCAAGCGCGCGGCCACGAAGGCGGT
>JBAXJZ010000567.1:0-2861 GCA_037137595.1 Burkholderiales bacterium
CCAGCCGCGCGCGCAGCGGCAGGCCGGCGTGCCGGGCCTCCCAGCGCAGCGCGGCCATCGTCGTCACGTGGTAGAGCGCCGAGGCCGCCTGCCGGGCGAGCTGCGCGCGGTCGTTCGCGGCCGTGTCGGCCGCGAGTGCGAAGGCGCGGTCCACCGCGGTCGCCTGCAGCGCGGCGGTCTCGCCGGCGGCGGGCTCGCCGTCGGCGAGCAGCCGGTCGACGTGCGCGCGCAACGCCGGCAGCGCCGCGTCGCGCTTCGCGGCCCGCAGCACGTCGAGCGCGACGATGTTGCTCGTGCCCTCCCAGATCGAGCCGAGGTGCGCGTCGCGCAGCAGCCGCGCGTCGCTCCATTCCTCGATGTAGCCGCAGCCGCCGCGCACCTCCATCGCGTCGCCGGTGACGACGCGCGCATCGCGGCAGGCGCGGAACTTGATCAGCGGGGTGAGGATCCGCGCGAGCGTGGCGGCTTCGCCGCCCTCGCGGTCGGCGCGACCGAGCGCGGCCGCGGTCTGGAACACCATCGTGCGGGCCTGCTCGGTGCGCAGCGCCATCTTCGCGAGCTGTCGGCGCATCAGCGGCAGCTCGACCAGCGGCCTGCCGAACGCGACGCGGTGCCGGGCGACGTGCAGGGCCTCGGTCAGCGCGCGCCGCATCAGCCCGGCCGCACGCACGCCGTTCGACAGCCGCGAGTTGTTGACCATGTCGGCCATCTGCTGGAAACCGCGGCCGCGCTCGCCGACGAGCCAGGCGAGCGCGCCCTCGAGGCGGATCTCGCCGCTGGCCATCGAGCGGGTGCCGAGCTTGTCCTTGAGGCGCAGGATCCGGTAGGCGTTGGGCGTGCCGTCGGGCCGCGTGCGCGGCAGCAGGAAGAGCGACACGCCCTTCATGCCGGGGTGCGTGTCGGCGGGCTCGCTGCGTGCGAGCACCATCGCGAAACCGGCGTCCGGGTTCGAGCAGAACCACTTGTCGCCGTGCAGCGCGAACGTGCCGTCGGCCTGCGCGCGCGCCAGCGTGGCGGTGGCGGCGACGTCGGAGCCCGCGCCCTGCTCGGTCATGAACATCGCGCCCTGGTGGAGCGCGTCGAGGTCGGTGGCGGTCACCAGCGGCAGCACGCGCTCGACGAGCGCCGGGTCGCCGTAGCGGCGCAGCGTGCGCGCGAGCGAATCGGTCATCGAGACCGGGCAGCACAGTCCGAACTCGGCCTGCACCAGCAGGTAGGTCAGCGCGTATTTCGCGGCCGGCGGCATCGGCTCGGGCCAGTCGAGCACGCCGCCGCGGTGCGACAGCGCCGCCAGGCCGTAGTCGCAGAACGCGATGCGCTCCATCTCGACGTAGGACGGGTGCTTCACCACCCGAGACTCGTCGGCGCCGCGGCGCGTGCGCACCGACAGCGTGGGCGGGTGCTTGTCCGCGACCGACGCGAGCTCGTCGAGCCGACCGCCGGCGAGCGCGCCGAGCCGGTCGAGGTGCGGCCGCAGGTGCGCGTGCAGCGGCGCGGGCAGGTAGAGGCCGAACAGCGCGTCGGCCATCGGGTCGGCGCGGAACAGGTTCAGGCCGCGGGCGTCGGGGATCGCGTCGGCGCCGGCGGGCGCGGGCACCCCCTGCGGGCGGGTCATGTCCATCGAGGGGCTCCGCGGATCAGTCGACCTTCGCGCCCGAGGCGCGGACGATCGGGCCCCAGCGGTCGCGGTCGTCGCGGATCACCTTGGCGAACTCGTCGGGCGTGCTCGTCCACAGCTCGAAGCCGGCGGCCGAGATCCTCTGCCGCATCTCGGGCGAGCGCATCGCGACGATCAGCGACTCGTTGAGCTTCTGCACGACCGGCTTGGCGATGCCCGCCGGCCCGACGATGCCGAACCACAGGTCGCTGCCGGCCTCGGTGAAGCCCTTGTAGCCCTGCTCGGTCATCGTCGGCACGTCGGCCGCGTACGGCGAGCGGCGCTCGCTGGTCACCGCGAGCGCCTTCACGCGGCCGGCGCGCGCCGAGGGCATCGCGGTGATGAGGATGTCGAACATGAAGGTGATGTTGCCGGCGATCACGTCGGCGAGCGCCGGCGCGCTGCCCCGGTAGGGCACGTGCTGCATCTCGGTGCCGGTCACCATCTTCAGCACCTCGCCCGACAGGTGGTTCGACGAGCCGTTGCCGGCCGAGCCGAAGGTGACCTTGCCCGGGTTGGCCTTCGCGAAGGCGACGAGGTCGCCGACCGAGTCGATGCCGAGCTTCGGATTCACCACCAGCACGTTCACGTAGCGGACCGCGAGCGTGAGCGGGGTGAAGTCCTTCGAGGTGTCGTGCGGCAGGCGCGGGCCGTAGAGGTGCGGGTTGATCGCGTGCGTGCCGGTGGTGGCGAGGCCCACGGTGTAGCCGTCGGGCGCGGACTTCGCGACGCGGTCCATGCCGATCGACGCGCCCGCGCCGGGCACGTTCTCGACGATCACCGGCTGGCCGACGACCTCGGAGAGCTTCTGCGCGGCGCCGCGCGAGAAGCCGTCGGTGGGCCCGCCGGGCGGGAAGGGCACGATCCAGCGGATCGGCTTGTTCGGGAAGGCCTGGGCGGCCGCGGTCCGCGGCCCGAAGAGCGCCGGCGCCGCGGCTGCGGCGGCCAGCGCGCCGACGAGGCGTCTGCGCACGGGGTGTCTCCTCCGGTTCTGTCGCCGCCGAGCGTAGCACGCGGGCCCGGCGCGTCCCGGGCCCGCGGGGCCGTGCGTGGCACGCTCACTCGAACGGCAGCTCGTCCCACCAGGGAAAGAAGTCGGGCAGGTCCGTCGAGACGCGGTCGGGGAAGCTTGGCGGGCGCTTCTCGAGGAACGCGCCCACGCCCTCGCGGACGTCGGCCGAGCGGCCGCGCGACTGGATCGCGC
>JBAXJZ010000568.1:0-2848 GCA_037137595.1 Burkholderiales bacterium
CGGGCGCCGGCCGGCAGGTTCACGAAGGTACCGACCGCGCCCAGGGTGTCCGCGAAGGCCATCATCGCCCCGCCGTGCAGCGTGCCGCCGGTGGTGCAGAGGTCGGGCCGCACCGTCATCGTCGCCACGACCCGCTCGGGGCCGACCTCGGTCAGCTTCAGGCCCATCAGCCCGGGCAGCAGCGGTTCGAGGAACGACTGGATCGCGGCGACGTCGGACATCGGGACCTCCCTGGAGAGGGCCGGATTGTCGGCTGCCCATCCCGGTCCGGGCAACCGCGTTGTTCCATGGGCCGGGGCGCGGATGCTATAAACGCACCGTACGCCCGGCCCCGACGCGGCCGGTCCGGAGGCGGTTGCCGATGTCGTTCCTGTGGCCCCAGATGCTCTGGCTGCTGGCCCTGCTGCCGGCGAGCGTGGCCGCCTACGTCTGGCTGCTGCGCCGGCGCAAGGCCGCCGTGGGGTTCGCCAGCCTGGCGCTGGTCCGCGAGGCCCTGGGCCCCGGACAGCGCGTCCGGCGCCACGTGCCGCCCGCGCTCTTCCTGCTGGCGATCGCCGCCGCGCTCGTCGCGATCGCCCGGCCCACTGCCGTCATCACCCTGCCCTCGCAGTTCCAGACCATCGTGCTGGCGATCGACGTCTCGCTCAGCATGCGCGCGAACGACGTCCAGCCCGACCGCATCACCGCCGCGCAGGCGGCGGCCAAGGCGTTCATCGAGGACCACCCGCCCCGTGCGCGGATCGGCATCGTGTCCTTCGGCGGCTCCGCGCAGCTCGTGCAGAAGCCCACCGACCGCAGCGACGAGCTGATCGCCGCGATCGACCGGTTCCAGCTGCAGCGCGGCACGGCCACCGGCAGCGCGCTGGTGGTGGCGCTGGCCACGCTCTTCCCCGACGATGACATCGACGTCGAGTCGGTGGTCTTCGGCCGCCAGGGCTCGCAGCGCGGCCAGGCGATCGACGCGCCACGCGAGGGAGCACGCAAGGAGCGGCCCGCGCCGGTCAAGCCCGGCTCCTATCCGTCGGGCGTGATCGTGCTGCTGTCCGACGGCCGGCGCACCACCGGGCCGGACCCGATCGAGGTCGCGAAAATGGCGGCCGACCGCGGCGTGCGGGTGTTCACCGTGGGCTTCGGCACCGTCGAGGGCGCGACCATCGGCTTCGAGGGCTGGTCCGCCTACGTGCGGCTCGACGAGGAGACGCTGAAGGCGGTGGCCGAGATGACCCGCGGCGAGTACTACCACGCCGGCACCGCGCAGGACCTGAAGAAGGTCTACCAGGAACTGAACACGCGCTTCGTCATGGAGCGCAAGGACACCGAGGTCACCTCGCTGTTCTCGGCGGCCGCCGCGATCCTCGCGGCGCTCGCGGGCGCGCTGTCGATCGCCTGGTTCGGGCGGTTCGCCTGAGCGCGCGCGGCGCCTGACCGGGCCCATCCCGCCCGGGCGCGTTCCGCCGTACACCCACCGTCGATGCGGCCGGTCCGCCCCGGCCGGCGCCGAGCCGGACCTCAGGGCGCCGTCGCGCGCCTCACGCGCGGCGCGAGCGCAGCCGCCGGGTCCGCGTTCGGCGGCAGGCCCGAGACGCTCGCGCGCCGGACGATGCGCCGGTCGCCGAACGACCAGGCGTCCGCGGACAGGTAGCCGCCGCTGCCCGCCGAGCGCAGCACCACGACGACCTCGGGACGGCCGTCGCGGTCGAGATCCTGGACCAGCACGCGTTCGATCGCACCGTCGCGCGGCTGGACCATCCCGAGGGAGAACCGGTCGAACGGGAAGGCCGGGTCGCCGGCCAGGTACACCCGCAGCGCGTAGCTGCCCACGGAGCGCGGCTCGAACTCGCCCTCGGTGATCACCACCGTGCGGCCGTCGGGCAGGGTCACGCGCTCGATCCGGCGCGGATCCGGCACCGTGAGCGGCGCGGCGGCCGGCGCGGACTCGGCCGGCGCGGCGGCGGGCGCGGCAGGGGCCGCCTCGGCGCCCTCCTTCGTCTCGCCCTGCGCGAACGCGGCGCCGGCGCAGGCGAGCAGCACCGCAGCGAGCGACGCGCGGCCCCGGGACACGCCGCGCCTCACAGGTCCGCCGCGTACCGCGCGAGCATCTGCTCCTGCGATTCCGCGGGTCCGTCGTCGCCGATCTGGTCCTTCAGCATCTCGCCCATCGTCGGCAGCGCCGAGCGCGGCAGATGCCGCGAGGCGTCCCACAGCCGCGATCGCATCAGCGCCTTCGCACAATGCAGATAGGCCTCGCGGACCTCGACGACGATCACGGTGCGCGGCGGCTTCGCGCGTTCGGCGGCGAGCGCGAGCAGCGCCGGATCGGCCGACAGGCGCGCGCGGCCGTTCACGCGCAGCGTCTCGTCCACGCCCGGCACCAGGAACAGCAGGCCGATCGAACCGGTGGCGACGACGTTCTCCAGCGTGTCCAGCCGGTTGTTGCCGGTGGCGTCCGGAATCAGCAGCGTGTGCGCATCCGTCACGCGCACGAAGCCCGGATCGCCGCCCCGCGGCGACGCGTCGACGCTGCCGTCGGCCCCGCGGCTCGAGACGACGACGAACGGCGAGCGCTCGATGAAGCGCGTGCAGTGCACGTCGAGCGCATCGAGCTGCTTGCGCAGCGAGCGTTCCTTGGCCGGCGGGTACAGCGCGCGCAGCGCGTCGAGTCGATCGATGTCCATCGGTTCTCCGGGGGCCGCGAGCAGGGCCGGGGGACGAAGGTGTACCGCAGAGCGCGCCGCGCGTCGAGTTCGGGGCCCCCACGCGGGTCGGCGGATCGGTGCGGCGCGCCGCGGGCGACGGGTCGGGCCCGCCCCGGGCGGGCCGTTCACCCGGCGGCCGCGGGCCGCCGCTT
>JBAXJZ010000569.1:0-2834 GCA_037137595.1 Burkholderiales bacterium
ACCGCGCCGGCGCCGGCGCCACCATCGGCGCGCAGGCCGCCGCGCGCTCCCCCGCCGACGGCTACACGCTGCTGCTCGCGCCCACCGCGGTGATGGCGATCACCCAGCACCTGCGCAGGAGCCCCTACGACCCCGAGGCCGACTTCACCCCGATCTGTTGCGTGTCGAACAGCTACGGGCTGGTGGCCGCGCGCAAGGACCTGCCGGCGAACACCTTCAGGGAGTTCATCCCGCTCGCGAAGGCCGCGCCCGGCAAGTTCACCTTCGGCTCGGTGGGCCCCGGCACGGCGACGCACCTGTCGGGCGAGATCGCCGCGCTGCGCGCCGGCATCAGGCTGCTGCACGTCCCGTACAAGGGCTCGGCCGAGTCGCTGACCGACCTCGTCGCCGGCCGCATCGACCTGATCTTCGACCCGGTCGCGCTGCAGCAGGTGAAGGCCGGCAACGTGAAGGCGATCGCCACCACGTCGCCCGTCCGCCACCCCGAGCTGCCCGAGGTGCCGACGCTGAAGGAACAGGGCATCGAGATGCCCGACGCGGGCTGGTTCGGCCTCTTCGCGCCGAAGGGCACGCCCGCCGACGCGGTGGCGCGGATGGCGGCCGAGGTCGAGCGCGCGCTGGCCGCGCCCGGCACCCGCGAGACGCTGGTGAAGTTCGGCCAGTTCGCGCAGTTCAGCGGCCCCGAGGCGTTCGCCGCCCGCGTGAAGGCCGACACCGTGATGTTCCGCGACCTGATCGCCCAGGCCGGCATCAAGCTCGACTGACCGGGCGAGGAGACACGACATGAACGACCGCGCCCCCGCGATCCACGTCAAGCGCACCGTCCGCGAGCAGGTGTCCGAGGCCGAGTGGCAGGCCCGCGTCGACCTCGCGGCCGCCTACCGGCTGGTGGCCGACCTCGGCGTCACCGAGTTCATCGCGAACCACATCTCGGTCCGCGTGCCCGACGCGCCCGACCAGTTCCTGCTCAACCCCTACGGCCTGCTCTACGAGCAGATGACCGCGTCCTCCATGGTCAAGGTGGACCATGACGGCAACGTGCTGATGGACGAGCTCGGCATGGGCGTGAACCGCGCCGGCTGGGTGATCCACGACTGCATCCACCGCGCGCGGCCCGAGGTGAACGCGGTCGCGCACACGCACTCGCTCGCCGGCATGGCGGTCTCGGCGATGACCTGCGGCCTGCTGCCGATCGCGCAGAGCTCGATGCGCTTCGTCGACATCGCCTACCACGACTTCGAGGGCATCGCGCTGCGCACCGAGGAGCAGGAGAAGCTGGTGGCCGACCTCGGCGACCGCGAGGCGATGATCCTGCGCAACCACGGCCTGCTGGTGGTGGCCCCCGGCATCCCCGAGGTGTTCAACAACCTCTGGCGCCTGGAGCGCGCCTGCGAGCTGCAGGTGATGGCGCTGTCGTGCAACACCGAGCTGCGCATGCCGAGCCCGGAGGCCGTGCAGTACACGAACGAGCAGTTCCGCAAGGGCATCCAGAAGATGCCGCTCGGCCGCCGCGAGTGGCCGGCGCTGCTGCGCAAGCTCGACCGGATGGACCCGTCGTTCCGCGACTGACCGCCGCCGGGGCCGCCGTCGCGCGGCCCCGCCCGCCCCTCCACAGGATCCCCCGCCATGAACGACCCCAAGGCCTTCGCCGGCGTCCGCGTCATCGACTTCACGCACGTGCTCGCCGGCCCCTACGCGACCGGACAGATCGCGATGCAGGGCGCCGACGTGATCAAGATCGAGCCGCGCACCGGCGACAACATGCGGCTCACGCCGGTCTCGCGCGAGTGGTCCGAGCGCGGCCTCGGCCCGGCGTGGATGGCGGTCAACGCCAACAAGCGCAGCGTCACGCTCGACCTCGCCAAGCCCGAGGCGAAGACCATCGTCCACCGGCTGACGGAGACCGCCGACGTGGTGGTCTCGAACTTCCGTCCCGGCGTGATGGACAAGCTCGGCATCGGCTGGGACGCGCTGTCGGCGATCAACCCGCGGCTGATCTACGTCGAGATGTCCGGCTTCGGCTCGAGCGGCCCGGAGCGGCGCACCGCGAGCTTCGACGGCAAGATCCAGGCGATGTCCGGCCTGATGAACCTCACCGGCGAGGCCGTCAACGGCCCGATGCGCGCCGGCTTCGCCGCGGCCGACATCGCCACCGGCATCACCGGCGCGTTCGCGATCGCCAGCGCCCTCTTCCAGCGCACGCACACCGGCCGAGGCCAGTTCGTCGACGTGGCCATGCTCGACTCGATGCTGGGCTTCCTGAGCGGCCAGATCGCCGAGTGGACCGTCACCGGCTACCGGCATCCGCAGTACGGCAACCGCTCGGTCAGCATGAAGCCCACCGCCGACCGGTTCCGCTGCGGCGACGGCTACGTGGTGCTCGCGGTGCTGACCGAGCCGCAGTTCCAGCGGCTGATGACCGCGCTCGGCCGCGCCGACGCGCTCGAGGACCCGCGATTCAGGGACTGGTTCTCGCGGATGGAGCACGACGCGGCGCTGCGCGAGGTGATCGAGGGCGCGTTCGAGGGCGGCACGCCCGCGGACTGGGTGAAGCGGCTGACCGAGGCAGACGTGCCCAGCGCCGTGGTCACCACCCTTCCCGATATCCTCGAGCATCCGCAGCTGAAGCACCGCGGCTTCCTGCAGCGGACCGACACACCGCACGGCCCGGTCACGCTGGCCGGGCCGGCGTTCCGCTTCGCGCACGGCACGGGGGGCATCGACAAGCCGATGGCCAGCCTCGGGATGCACAATGACGAGGTGCTGGGCGAGCTCGGCTACGACGCCGCGGCGATCGCCGCGCTGCGCGAGGCCGGGGTGATCTGAGCGCCGAC
>JBAXJZ010000570.1:0-2828 GCA_037137595.1 Burkholderiales bacterium
GCGCGCCGGCCGGCCGCGTCGCCGTCGAAGGCGAAGACCACGCGGTCGGCGAGCCGCAGCAGCTTGACGACGTGCTCGGGGGTGGTCGCGGTGCCGAGCGTGGCCACCGCGTTGCGCACGCCGTGCTGCGCGAGCATCACGACGTCCATGTAGCCCTCGACGACGATCACGCAGTCCTCGCGGCGGATCGCGTCGCGCCCCTCGTGCAGCCCGTAGAGCTCGCGGCCCTTCGAGAACACCGGCGTCTCGGGCGAGTTCAGGTACTTGGGCTCGCCCTTGCCGAGCACGCGCCCGCCGAAGCCGATCACCTGGCCGCGCGGGTTGCGGATCGGGAACATGATCCGGTCGCGGAACCGGTCGTAGCGCTTCTTCCTCGCGCCCTGACCCTGGCCCTGAGCGTCACCCTCGGATTCGATCACCAGCCCCGACTCGACCAGCGCCCCGGCCGAGTAGTCGGCCACCGCGGCCTCGAGCGAGCGCCAGCCGTCGGGCGCGTAGCCGATGCCGAAGGCGGCCGCGGTCTCGCCCGACATGCCGCGGCTCTTCAGGTACTCGATGGCGTGCGGATGGTCCTTCAGCCGCGACTTGTAGAACGTCTGCGCGGCCGCGAGCGTGTCGAGCAGGTCGGGGTCGCGGCGGCGCTCGTCCTCGCGCGAGGTCCGGTCGTCGGGCACCTCCAGTCCGACCTCGCGGGCGAGGTCGCGGATGGCGTCGGGATAGGACATCCCGAGGTGCTCCATCAGGAAGCCGATGGCCGAGCCGTGCGCCCCGCAGCCGAAGCAGTGGTAGAACTGCTTGGTGGGCGAGACCGAGAAGGACGGCGACTTCTCGCCGTGGAAGGGGCACAGCCCCATGAAGTTCGCGCCGCCCTTCCTCAGCTTCACATGGCGGCCGACCACGTCGACGATGTCGACGCGGGCCAGCAGCTCCTGGATGAAGGACTGCGGAATCACTCCGCGAGTCTAGCGCTGCGCGAGCCGCACCTTCACGATCCCGGACACCTTCGACAGGTCGGTCCTGCCGGCCAGCCGGGGCTTGAGCACCCCCATCACCTTGCCCATGTCCTGCGGGCCGGCGGCACCGGCCGCGGCGATCGCGGCGTCGACCTCGGCCGCGACCTCTTCCTCGGTGAGCTGCGCCGGCAGGTAGACGGCCAGCACCGCGACCTCGGCCTTCTCCTTCTCGGCGAGATCGGTCCGGCCGGCCTGCTCGAAGGCGGCGATCGAGTCGCGCCGCTGCTTGATCAGCTTGTCGACGATCTGGGCGACCTGGACGTCGTCGGCGACGATCCGCTCGTCGACCTCCTTCTGCTTGATCGCGGCCAGCAGCATGCGGATCGCGCCGAGGCGATCGGCCTCGCGGGCGCGCATCGCGGCCTTCATGTCCTCGGTGATCCGGTCCTTCAGGGTGGGGGCGGTCATCGGGTGCTCCAGGGTGGGGCGCCGCGCCCGCGCGCGCCGGGGCGGCGGGGACGGCCGGAAAAACGCGAAGAGCCCGTGGCGCAACCGCCAGCGGGCTCCTCGTCCTGCGGGGGAAAGCGGATCAGTACAGCTTCTTGGGCAGCATCTGGCTGCGCAGTCGCTTGTAATGGCGCTTGACCGCGGCCGCCTTCTTGCGCTTGCGCTCGGCAGTCGGCTTCTCGTAGAACTCCCGGGCACGCAATTCCGTGAGAAGACCCGTCTTCTCGATCGTGCGCTTGAAACGGCGCAGCGCGACGTCGAACGGCTCGTTCTCTTTCACACGGATGGTCGGCATTAAGAATCACCCCCTTTCAGCAGAACCCGCGACTATACCGGACTTGCACCGGCCGCGCCAGCGACCCCCCTCGACCCGTCGCGCGACCCCGTTCCGGCCGACCGGCGGTTGGCACGGATGTTGATTGTCCGTTCCGACGGCGTTATCAATCCATCGTGTCGGTCGTTCGAGCGGAGGTCGTCTTCATGCCGCATGCCCCCACCCTGCCCCCCGGCGGATCGCCGTTCGCCATCGCCGGGTTCAAGCAGATCTACTCCACCCAGGCGGTCGAGTCGGCGCTCGACGAGCTCTCCCCGGGCGCGAACGACGCGCTGCGCAACACCTACGAGAAGATGATCCGCGTCGGCGGCGAGCGCTTCAGCGTGAAGCCCGGGCGGATGCCGGACTTCGACGCGCTGGAGGCCGAGCTGCCGAACTTCGCCGAGGTGCTGGTCGACCTGCGCAAGCAGCTCGCGCTGTGCATGGAGACCGACGACCCGCTGGAGATCTCGCCGATGCTGCTGCTCGGCGACCCCGGCATCGGCAAGACCCATTTCGCCAAGCGCCTGTCGCAGCTGCTGGGCACCGGCTTCGGCTTCGTGTCGATGAGTTCGCTGACGGCGGGCTGGGTGCTGTCGGGCGCCTCGTCGCAGTGGAAGAACTCGCGGACCGGCAAGGTGTTCGACACGCTGGTCCACGGCGACTACGCGAACCCGGTGCTGGTCGTCGACGAGCTCGACAAGGCCTCGGCCGAGAGCCACTACGACCCGCTGGGCGCGCTCTACTCGCTGCTCGAGCACGACACCGCGCGCACCTTCACCGACGAGTTCGCCGAGGTGCCGCTCGACTGCTCGGACATCGTCTGGATCGCCACCGCGAACGAGGCCTCGCGGATCCCCGAGCCGATCCTGAACCGGATGAACGTCTACGAGATCGAGCCGCCCGACGCCGACGGCGCGCGACGGATCGCGCAGTCGATCTACCGCGAGATCCGCGACGCGCACGCCTGGGGCCGGCGCTTCCCCGAGCAGCTCGACGCGCCGGTGCTCGAGCGGCTCGCGGGGCTGGCCCCGCGCGAGATGCGGCGCGCGCTG
>JBAXJZ010000571.1:0-2821 GCA_037137595.1 Burkholderiales bacterium
GACCGGTAGACGCCGGGCACGCGGTGGTCGGCGAGCAGCCGGCCCCAGCTCGCGTTGGCGAGGATCATCAGCTCGGCGACGATGCGGTCGAGCGGCGCGTCGCGGCGTCGCTGGACGATGCGCACGGTCTCCGAGCCGTCGTCGGCGCGGTCGACGTAGAAGCTGAAGTCCACGCGATGCCGCGCCTCGGGCTTGCCTCGCACGCGGTCGCGCTCGGCCGACAGCGCGAGCGTGAGACGCCAGAGCGAACGCAGGGCCGCGGCCTGCGGCAGCACGGCGAGCGGGTCGTCCGCGCCGGGGGCGGGTTCGTCGAGCGCGGCCTCGGAGACGAGGTCGTCGAGCCGGTCGTGGCGCAGGTTCGCGGCGACGCGGATGCGCTCGACGCGCGTGAAGCCCGACACCACCGCGGTGCCCGCCTCGTCGAGGTCGCAGTAGAGCGACAGCGCGGGCAGCTCGCGGCCGGCCTCGAGCGAGAAGCGCTCGATCGGCGCGTCGGGCAGCATCGTGATCTTGTCGCCCGGCATGTAGACCGTCGACATCCGCTCGCGCGCGACGCGGTCGAACGCGTCGCCGGGCCGGATCGCGACGCCGGGGGCGGCGATGTGCACGCCGACGCGCAGCCGGCCGTCGGGCCTGCGCTGCACCGACAGGCAGTCGTCGATCTCGGTGGTGGTGGAGTCGTCGATCGAGAAGGTCTCGGCCTCGGACAGCGGCAGTCCGGCGAGCCGCGCGGCCAGTTCGGCGTCGAGCGGCGCCGCGTCGACCGTGCCGAAGCCCGACCCGTGGGGGAAGAGGTCGGCGAGGAAGCAGCCGAGGTGCAGCGCCTTCTCGTCGGGGAAGGCACCGGCGTCGAGCAGCACCCGGGCGGGCGGGCGGCGGGTGAGCGCGCAGGCACGGTCGAGCGCCTTCCACTCGGTGCCGTTGCGGTCGGGCTTGACCAGCAGCCACGCGGCCTGGCGGACGATCTCGGCCGGGGCCCGGCCGTCGGCCAGCGCCTGCGCCCAGGTCTCGATCCGCGCGGCCTGCTCCTTCTTGCGCTCGAGCGCGGCGAGCGCGGCGCGCAGCGTGTCGGGCGGCGCGGGCCGGTAGCGGCCGCGGCCCTTGCGGTAGAAGTAGACCGGCGCGCCGTGCAGGCGGAACAGCAGGCTCGCGGCCTCGACCGGCGACGGCGCGTGGCCGTAGTAGTCGTCGGCGAAGCCGGTGAACTCGAACTCGTCCTGCGGCGCACATTCCCAGAGGAAGTCGAGGTCGATGCCCTCGGCGGCGCGCTGCGCCTGCTCCATCAGTTCGACCGGCGACGGCGCGGGGAACCGCAGCATCACGCTCGAGGTCTTGACCTTGGTGCGCTTGCCGCTGGCGGCCTCGACCTGGAGGCTCCCGCCCGCGTCGGACAGCACCGTTCCGGCCTTGAACGCGCCGTCTTCCTCGAACAGGACGTGGGTGCTCGCCATGGACCGCTTTCGAACTTCCGGTGACGCGGCCGGCGCCGCCGAGCCGGTGATTATAGCCAGTGGGCTACACTCGACGGCCTCGGTCGAACCAGGAGCACGGACATGGCGATGGACGTCATCGACTACCGGATCGAAGGTGGCGAGATGCAGTACGTCGAGGTCGAGCTCGACCCCGGCGAGGCGATGGTCGGCGAGGCCGGCAGCCTGATGTACATGGAAGACGGCATCTCGATCGACACCGTCTTCGGCGACGGCAGCAGCGGCGGGGGCGGCGGCCTGTTCGGCAAGCTGGTGGGCGCGGGCAAGCGGCTGCTGACCGGCGAGTCGCTGTTCACCTCGGTCTACGTCAACCAGGGGCGCGAGAAGCGCAAGCTCGGCTTCGCCGCGCCCTACCCGGGGCGCATCCTGCCGATGGACCTGGCCGCGCTCGGCGGCCGGATGGTCTGCCAGCGCGACGCGTTCCTGTGCGCGGCGCGCGGCGTGTCGCTCGGCATCGCGTTCCAGCGCAAGCTCGGCGCCGGCTTCTTCGGCGGCGAGGGCTTCATCATGCAGAAGCTCGAGGGCGACGGCCTGGCGTTCGTCCACGCCTGCGGCACGGTGATGGAGCGCCGCCTGCAGCCGGGCGAACTGCTGCGCGTCGACACCGGCTGCGTGGTGGGCTACACCGACGGCGTGGACTTCGACATCGAGTACGTCGGCAAGGTCAAGACCGCGCTGTTCGGCGGCGAGGGCCTGTTCTTCGCGGTGCTGCGCGGGCCGGGCACGGTGTGGCTGCAGTCGCTGCCGTTCTCGCGACTGGCCTCGCGCGTGTTCGCGGCGGCGCCGCAGACCGGCGGCGGCGGTCGCGAGCAGGGCGGGCTGGCGGGCATGTCGTCGATCTTCGGCGGCGACGACGATTGAGCGGACCGCGACCGCGCGGATCGCGACCGGGCGGACTGCGGTGAGCCGCGCCCGCCTGCCGGGCGTGCTGTGGGTGCTGGCCTTGGGCAACCTGGTGGTCGGCACCGGCGGCTTCATGATCGGCGGCATCGTCGAGCCGCTCGCCCGTTCGCTCGGCGTGTCGGTCTCGGCGGCCGGGCAGCTGATGACCGTCTATTCGGCGGCCAATGCGGTCGCCGCGCCGCTGCTGGTGGCGCTGGTCGGCCGGCTCGACGCGCGCACCGCGCTCATGGTCTCGATGGCGATGCTGATCGCGGCGAACGCCGCGTCGGCGCTCGCGGCCAGCTGGGGCGGGCTCGCCGCCGCGCGGATCGCGATGGCCTGCGGGGCGGCGATCTACACGCCCACGGCCGCGGCGCTGGGGGTGGCGCTGGTGCCGCCCGAGGCGCGCGGGCGCGCGCTGTCGGTCACCTTCGCGGGCATCGGGCTGT
>JBAXJZ010000572.1:0-2811 GCA_037137595.1 Burkholderiales bacterium
CCGGGGTGAGCGAGCCGCGCGTGGGAATGCCGGCGGGGCCGAGCCGCAGCGACGCATAGAGGATGACGTCGAGCGAGCCTTCGGCCTCCCCACCGCCCTCGTCGTCGAACTCGTCACGAGCGCGCTCACGCGACGCCATCTTCTTCGCCTTCATCGGCATCGCCGCACCGGGACGCGCCATCGACGCCATCGGCATCATCGGGGCAGCGGCCGGAGGCGGAGCGGGAGGCGCCATCATGCGACGCGACTCGGGGCGCGCCGGCTTCTCCATCACGGCCTCCTCTTCAGCGACGTCCTCGAGCGCGCTCATCACGTCCATCTCGGGGGGCGCCATCGGGCCGCCCCTGCCAGCGCCGACGACGAAGGCCTGCGTCTGCGGCAGCGCGACGGCGCCATCGAGGGCCGGCGGGTTCCACGAAGGAATGACTGGCAGCGTCGAGCGCGCCGAGCCGAGCCCGCGGTCGTAGTCACCGAAGAGCGAGCCCGCGCCCTGCGGCGGAGGCCGGAAGCCCTTCTGTGACGGTGGCGGAGGCTGCGCGCGGCCGATGCGAATCGCGCCCAGCTCGGGCAACTCGGTCCAGCTCATGGGGGCGGCGGTCGAGAGGTGCAGCTTCACGCCGCGCCAGTCTTCACCGGTGCGCTGCGCGACGACGGCGCGCATCTGCAGGTCGGCCTGCGTGCAGTCGCGCGTCATGCGGCACTGGTACGCGGGGGCCCACCGCGCGCCGAGCACGAAGTACAGCAGGGCCCGCCGTGCACCCCGAGCTTCAGGTCGGTCGACTCGGCGTGCGCTGACTTGCGGCGAAACGCGTCGAAGGCCTCGAGGCACGCGAACGCCGCGCTCGCGCACGTGGCGTCGTCGACGAACGCCGCCATCACCGCGCCCAGCCACAGCGAGACAGGGATGAAGTTCGGCGCCAGCCCCATGCCGTTGGTCTTCACCGGCGCGTCGATCTCCAGCTGCGGGCGCACCGGGACCGCGAGGCCGCCCGGCGTGCCCGAGACGCTCCCCAGCGAGGTGGGCAGCGCGGTCTCCAGCGTGCGCAGGCCCAGCCCCAGCCGCGTGGACGCGTCGCGCAGCTTCGCGAGCCCGCCGCGCAGGTCCTCGGCCGCGCCGGTCAGCTGCGTGCCGCCGGTGAGCAGCGGGTCGAACTGCGTGTCGGGCGGGATCCGTGCGGCCAGCGCCCCGACGCCGCCCGAGAAGGCGGTGAAGCCGTCGGCCGCCTGCGCCACGCCCTTCGAGAGCTCGCGCGCGCCGCCGGCGAGCTGCGCCGCGCCCTGCGAGGTCGTGCGGATGCCGCCGCGCAGCAGCCCCGCGCCGTCGGCGAGCTGCTCGGCCGCGGTGGCCAGCCGCGTGCCGATGAACGGGATGTCCTCGGTCTCCTCGCGCAGCTCGGTCGCGCCCTCGCCGAGCCTGCGTGCGCCGTCCTCGAGCGGCGGGAAGGCCGCCTGCAGCCGGTCGTGGCCGTCGGCGAGCCGCGCGGCGGCGGTCTTGAGCCTGGCGGCGTCCTCGGCCGGGGGCCGCCGCGCGTCGATCGCGCGCACGCCCGCGGCCAGCTGCTTCGTGCCGTCCACCGCGCGCGCCACGCCCGCCGCGTACTCGCCGGCGCCCGCGGCGAGCCTCGTCGAGCCGCCCTCGGCCTGCTTCAGCCCGGCCTCGAGCGCGCCGGCGCCGGTCTGCAGCTGGCCGATGCCGGCGCGCAGCTTGGCGAGCCGGTCCGCGGTCGACGCGCTGGCGCCCAGCACCGCCGCCCAGCGCCGTTCGGCGAGCGCATCGTTCAGCTGGTGGCCGATCTCCTCGGCGAAGCGCTTCGCGAAGCCCGCGCCCGCGTAGTTGTTGCCCTCGGACGCATAGACCGTGATCCGGCCCGAGCCCTCGGCCGCCGCGCCCACCGCCGCCTCGCTGAACTCCGGCGGCACGATCAGCGCGAACAGGCTGCGCCCCTCGCGGACGTGCCGGCGGGCCGTCTCGGGGTCGTCGACCTCGTAGAACGCGAACTGCCCGCGGCCCTTGAGCATCCGCGTCGCCTCGGCGCCCAGGTCGACCGCCGTGCCCCCGGAGCGCGTGCCGCGATCGAGGTTGACGATCGCCGCGGGCATGTCGCGGGTGTAGGTGATCGGATCCCAGACCGACTCGAGGTAGATGTAACCGTACAGCGCGGGGATCAGCACGATGCCCGCGAGCGACAGCAGCAGCCTCGGAAAACGCTTGAACAGCCGGGCGTCGAGCCTCGACACCGCGAATGCATCGCTCAGGAACATCGGACAGGGGCTCCTCGGGGCGGCCGCGCACCGGCACCACCTGCCGCCTCGGCGCAGACATTGTCGCGGTTCCGAGGCGGACGGTGAATCCCGGCCCCGCTTCCGGATCGCCCGGAGGACGCGGCGGGCCGGTCGGCGGTCGCCCTTCAGCCGCCGAGGTTGAGCTTTCGCGCCGCCGCCGCGGCCGCCGTGCGCGTCTCCACCCCGAGCTTCTCGAACACGTGCTCCAGGTGCTTGTTCACCGTGCGCGGGCTCATGCCCAGGATCTCGGCGATGTCGCGGTTGGTCTTGCCGCGCGCCACCCAGAGCAGCACCTCGGCCTCGCGCGCGGTGAGCGAGGGCGCGTGCGCCGGCGGCGCGTCGGAGGACGCACGCAGCGACAGGACGGTGGCCGGCCCCGGCTCGCCCACCGGCGCCAGCTCCAGGGCCGTCCCGCCCACCGTCACCCGCAGCGGGCCTGAGGCCGCCCGCGCATCGGCGATCGGCCGCAGCGCGGCCGGCAGCGGCGCGTCGGCCACGGGCGGCATGCCGGGCACGCAGCGCTCGAGC
>JBAXJZ010000573.1:0-2809 GCA_037137595.1 Burkholderiales bacterium
GGATCCATCCGCCACTGGACCAGCAGCAGCTCGAGCTGCGCCCGCAGCGCGGCGTCGTCCGTCTCGTTCTCGTGCGCGGCGGCCACGATCGCGTCGAGCCGTCGCGGCATCGGCCACTCGCGGCCCGAGCGCCCCGCCATCTCGATCACGGTCGACAGCAGCGAGCCCCAGCGGCCGCGCGGTGCCTGCTTGCCCAGGTGAAGCAGCGCGGCGAGCGCCTCGGTCCAGCGCTGCTCGCGCACCGTGGCGGACAGGCCCGCATAGCCCGCCTCGCCCGGCTCGGCGCGCTGCGACAGCAGCCGGACCGCCGCCTGCGCGACCTGCTCGGCGTCGGCACCGCCCGCGGGCCCGCCGACCTCGGCCCACGCACGCCGGTAGTTGCCCGGCGTCGGGAGCATCCTGTTGTCGGCGAGGTAGCGGATCGCGGCCCGCGCCGCGTCGGTCGCGGAGACCGAGGCGGACGTCCGGGGGGCCTGCACCGGGGTCGATTCGGCCTTCATGCGCGGATCTCCTCGGCGACGACGCGCGCATCCGCGCGCGGCGCCCCGAGCATCGCCATGGCCTCCTCGAGCGGCACCGCGCGACCGTGGAGCCAGCCCTGATGCCGGGTGCAGCCGAGCGCGATCAGCGCGTCGCGCTGCTCGGCCGTCTCCACGCCTTCCGCGACCACGCGCAGATGGAGGCTGGCGCCGAGCGCCACGATCGTCCGCGCGACCGCCCGGCTGCGCTCGGAGACCGTCATGTCCTGCACGAACGCACGGTCGATCTTCAGCGTCGTGAGCGGCAGCCGCGTCAGGTAGGCGAGCGACGAGTGGCCGGTGCCGAAGTCGTCGACCGCCAGCCCCACGCCGAGCGCACGCAGCGCGGAGAGTTCACCCAGCGCCGTCTCCGGATCGCCCATCGCGCCCGATTCGGTGAGTTCGATCTCGAGGCACGCGGGGTCGAGCTCGCGCGCCGCGAGCTCGCTGGCGACCCGTGCGGCCACCAGCCCGGACCGCAGCTGGCGGGGCGCGATGTTGACCGCGACCGTGCAGTCGGTGTGCCCGCGCGCACGCAGTTCGGCCAGCGCGTCGCAGGCGCGGCCGACGGCCCAGTCGCCGAGCGGCACGATCAGCCCGGTTTCCTCGGCCAGCGGGATGAAGCGGGCCGCCGGCTGCAGCCGGCCACCGTGGGTCCAGCGCATCAGCGCCTCGAAGCCCACCACCCGACCGTCGAGCGCATCGACCTGGGGCTGGTAGTGCAGCGTCATCTCGCCCCGCGCCAGCGCGTAGTGCAGGTCGCGCTCCATCTCCAGCCGGTCGAAGCCGTCGGCCTCCATCGCGGTCTCGAACAGGCGCACCGCGTGACCGCCGTCGGACGAGACCGCGCGCCGCGCGAGCTCGGCGCGCGCGAGCCGCTGCGGCGCAGGCTCGTCGGCGGCGAACAGGTGGACGCCGACCGACGCCCGCAGGAAGCACTCGCGGGCGCCGATGCGGAACGGCTCGTCGAGCACGTCGGCGAGACGGCGCGCGCACGACACCGCCTCGCCCGCGTCGGCGAGCCCGCCGAGCATCAATGCGAACGCGTCGCCCCTCAGGCTCGCGAGGCACTCGACGCGACCCCGGCCGTCACTGCCGCGCCCGGCCGCGAAACGCCGCAGGCGCGCGGCGACGTCGGCGAGCAGCCGGTCCGCGGCCTCCTGCCCGAGCGCGTCCGCCATCGAGCGGAACCGGTCGATCTCCAGCACCACCACCGCCCCGCGGCCGCGGGCGTCGGGCGTCGCCGGGCGGGCGAGTCGCTCGAGCAGCCCGGCGCGGTTCGGCAGGCCGGTGACCGGATCGTGGTGACCGAGCCGCGCCACGGTCGGATCCGGCCCCTCGGGAGCGGTCACGTCGCGGACGATGCCGGACACCTCGAGCGCGCCCTGCGACCCGGTCACGACCTGATGCACGTCCAGCCGCAGGCGCAGCGCGCGGCCGCTCCGGGACCGGACACCGAGTTCCATCCGGGCCGCGGGGCCGCCGGCGAGCATCCGCGCCATCGCGCGCCACAGCACCCGCCGGTCGGACGGGTCGATCGCGGCGAGCAGGCGGCGCTCGGCGACCCGCGTCGGCGGATCGACCCAGTCGAGCAGCCGGAACAGCGCGTGGCCGGCGCGCACCGCGCGCGCGGCCGGCAGCCAGTCGAACCGGATCACGGCGTTCGCCGGCGCCGCGGGCACGGCCGCGACGACCGCCCGCTCCCGCTCCAGGCGTCCCACGTGGACGAGCTGCCGGATCCGATGCGCCAGCAGCGTCCAGTTGCCGCTCTTGATGCAGTGGTCGGTCGCGCCCGCCTCGCAGGCGCGTCGGGTCGCGTCGTCGCCGTCGAGCGAGGTCAGCATCAGTACCGGCACGGCCCGCGAACGCCGGCCCGAACGCAGCCTGCGGCAGAACTCGAACCCGTCGACGTCGGGCATCAGCGCGTCGGTGACGACGCAGTCGACCGCTTCGAGCGCGGGGGCGTCGAGCGCGTCCTGCGCGCGGTCGAACTCGACGACCTCGAACCCGTGCTCGCGCAACGCGGTCGCGGTGAGCATCAGGCCGAGCGGATCGTCGTCCACGAGCAGCACCCGCGACGCCTGCGGGGGCAGCGCGGACGACGGCGCGGCGGGGAAGGACGGGACGGACGCGGGGACGGGCATGCGGGGGACACGGATCGACGTCTCATGGGATGTCGGCCGCATGAGCCGATTCTCGATATCTCCGGCCGGCGGAGGCCGACGGACGGCGGCTGCCGACCGAAGGGACGTGGGCCGGGGTTTTTCGGGTAAGGTTGCGGACAGCCCGAC
>JBAXJZ010000574.1:0-2808 GCA_037137595.1 Burkholderiales bacterium
GTCGACGTAGCGCAGGTAGTCGATGCCCGAGAAGACGTGCTGGCAGACGCCGCACCGCACCAGCCCGCGCCGCAGCTTCAGCTGGTCGGGCACGACCTTGAAGCTGGTCTTGCATTGCGGACAGGTGGTCGCGAGCGCCATCGCCGCCGATCATCGGGGTTTGGTGCCGGCCAGGCAAGCCCAGCCCTCGGCGAGCCCGGCCACCGAGACCGGCAGCCGCGACGCGTACACCGCGGCCACCTCCTCGACCTGCCGCTCGAGCACGCCCGAGAGCACCAGCACGCCGCCGGGCTTCACCAGGTCCGCGAGCACCGGCGCAAGCAGCTTGAGCGGGCTCGACAGGATGTTCGCGACGACCACGTCGGCAGGCTCGGGCCGCGCGTCGGACGTGGACCGCACCTCGACCGACACGCGGTTGCGCGACGCGTTGTCGAGCGTCGCCACCAGCGCCTGCGGATCGATGTCGACCCCGACCACGGTCGAGGCGCCGAGCCGCGCGGCCGCGATCGCGAGGATGCCGGAGCCGCAGCCGTAGTCGATCACCGTGGCCCCCGCCGGCAGCGCGCGCTCGAGCCACTGCAGGCACAGCCGTGTCGTCGGATGGCTGCCGGTGCCGAAGGCCAGCCCCGGATCCAGCACGATCTCGATGCGGCCGTCGCCGCCGTCGGCATGCCAGCTCGGCGTGATCACCAGCCGCTCGCCGATCGGGATCGGCTCGAACTGCGACTGCGTGAGGCGCACCCAGTCCTGGTCGGGCACGAAGCGGACCTCGAGGATCGGCGGCGCGGGCACGCCGCGCTCGGCCGCGGCCGCGTCGAGGACCGACTGCGGATCGACCTGCGCGTCGAGCAGCGCTGCGAGCACCGTGCGGGTCCAGCCCGGCACGACCTCGGCCGCCGCCGCCGGCATGCCGGGCTCGCCGTAGAGCGGCTGCTCGTCGGGCGATTCCGCGTCCGCGTCCTCGGCCTGGACCGACAGCGCGCCCGCCTCGAGGAGGGCGTCGCTCCAGGGCTCGGCGTCGTCGCGGCCGACTTCGATCCGGAGTTCGTGCCAGCCGTTCATCGTGGGTGTCCTGCGTGGGGCGGTGTCGGCGTGGCGGGCGGACAGGGCGGAGCCGTCCCGCCGCCGGGGCACGGCCGCGAGGCCCGCCCGAGGCCGGCGCCCGGTGCGCCGCGCGCGCGTTTCCGTTCAGACCTTGCGCTGCGCGAGCTTCTGCTCGAGGTAGTGGATCGACGTGCCGCCGGCCACGAAGCGCGCGTCGGCCAGCATCTCGCGGTGCAGCGGCAGGTTGGTCTGGATGCCCTCGACCACCATCTCCGACAGCGCGATCCGCATCCGCCGCAGCGCCTGCTCCCGGGTGTCGCCGGTGGCGATCACCTTGCCGATCATCGAGTCGTAGTTCGGCGGCACGAAGTAGTTCGCGTAGGCATGCGAGTCGACGCGGATGCCGGGGCCGCCCGGCGGATGCCAGCCGGTGATGCGGCCGGGCGAGGGCGTGAACTTGAACGGGTCCTCGGCGTTGATCCGGCACTCGATCGCGTGGCCCTTGATCGTGATGTCGCGCTGGCGGAAGCGCAGCTTCTCGCCGGCGGCGATGCGGATCTGCTCCTGCACGATGTCGATGCCGGTGATCTGCTCGGTCACCGGGTGCTCGACCTGCACGCGCGTGTTCATCTCGATGAAGAAGAACTCGCCGTCCTCGTAGAGGAACTCGAAGGTGCCCGCGCCGCGGTAGCCGATCTTCTTGCAGGCGTCGGCGCAGCGCGCGCCGATCCGGTCGATCAGCCGACGCGCGATGCCCGGCGCCGGCGCCTCCTCGATCACCTTCTGGTGGCGCCGCTGCATCGAGCAGTCGCGCTCGCCGAGGTAGACGGCGTTGCGGAACTCGTCTGCCAGCACCTGGATCTCGATGTGGCGCGGGTTCTCGAGGAACTTCTCGAGGTAGACCGACGGGTTGCCGAAGGCCGCGCCCGCCTCGCTGCGGGTCATGGTCACCGCGTTGAGCAGCGCCGCCTCGGTGTAGACCACCCGCATGCCGCGGCCGCCGCCGCCGCCCGAGGCCTTGATGATCACCGGGTAGCCCACCGAGCGGGCGATCTTGACGATCTCCTTCGGGTCCTCGGGCAGCGCGCCCTCGGAGCCGGGCACGACCGGCACGCCGGCGGCCTTCATCGCGTCCTTCGCGCTGACCTTGTCGCCCATGATGCGGATCGACTCGGGGCGCGGGCCGATGAAGACGAAGCCGCTCTTCTCGACGCGCTCGGCGAAGTCCGCGTTCTCCGACAGGAAGCCGTAGCCCGGGTGGATCGCCTCCGAGTCGGTCACCTCGGCCGCCGAGATGATCGCCGGGATGTTCAGGTAGCTCTCGCGCGAGGGCGCCGGCCCGATGCAGACCGATTCGTCGGCGAGCTTCACGTACTTCGCCTCGGTGTCGGCCTCGGAGTGCACGACCACCGTCTTGATGCCGAGCTCGCGGCACGCGCGCTGGATCCTCAGCGCGATCTCGCCGCGGTTGGCGATCAGGATCTTGTCGAACATCGCCGGATCACTCGATCACGAACAGGGGCTGGCCGTATTCCACCGGCTGGCCGTTCTCGACGAGGATCGCCTTGATCGTGCCGGCCTTGTCGGACTCGATCTCGTTCATCAGCTTCATCGCCTCGACGATGCACAGCGTCTGGCCTTCCTTGACCTGGGCGCCGACATCGACGAAGGGCGGCGAATTCGGATTCGCCGACCGGTAGAAGGTGCCCACCATCGGCGACTTCACGATGTGGCCGGTGGCCGCCGCGGGCGCCGCCTCGGGCG
>JBAXJZ010000575.1:0-2806 GCA_037137595.1 Burkholderiales bacterium
CCTTGAAGTCCATGTCGCCGAGGTGGTCCTCGTCGCCCAGGATGTCGGTCAGCACCGCGAAGCGGTTGCCGTCCTTGATCAGGCCCATCGCGATGCCGGCGATGTGCTTCTCGATCGGCACGCCGGCGTCCATCAGCGCGAGGCAGCCGCCGCACACCGAGGCCATCGACGAGGAACCGTTCGATTCGGTGATCTCCGACACCACGCGCAGCGAGTAGGCGAACTGCTCGACCGGCGGGATCAGCGCAGCCAGCGCACGCTTGGCGAGGCGGCCGTGGCCCACCTCGCGACGCTTCGGCGCACCGAAGCGACCGGTCTCGCCGGTGGCGAACGGGGGCATGTTGTACTGGAGCATGAAGCGCTCGCGGTACTCGCCGGTGATCGCGTCGATGATCTGCTCGTCGCGCGCGGTGCCGAGGGTCGCGACCACGAGGGCCTGCGTCTCGCCGCGGGTGAAGAGCGCCGAGCCGTGCGAGCGCGGCAGCACGCCGGTGCGGATGCTGATCGGGCGAACGGTGCGGGTGTCGCGGCCGTCGATGCGGGCCTCGCCGGACAGGATCCGGCTGCGGACGATCTTCGACTGCAGGTCGAACAGCGTGTTGCCCACGGTGTTCGAGTCCGGCGCGGGCTTGCCGGCGGCAGCGGCCTCTTCGGCCAGCTTCGCGGCCGTGGCGCTCTCGACCGCACGGATCTTCTGCGTGCGCTCCTGCTTGTTGCGCACCGCGTAGGCGGCGCGCATGTCGGCCTCGGCCAGCTCGTTGACGCGCGCGATCAGCGCCTCGTCCTTGGCCGGCGGCTGCCAGTCCCACTCGGGCTTGCCAGCGACCTCGACGAGCTCGTCGATGGCCTTGATCACGGCCTGCATCTGCTCGTGGCCGAAGACCACGGCGCCGAGCATCACGTCCTCGGGCAGCTGGTTGGCCTCGGACTCGACCATCATCACCGCGCCATCGGTGCCGGCGACGACGAGGTCGAGCTTGCTCGAGGGCAGCTGCGACGCGTTCGGGTTCAGCACGTACTGGCCGTCGACGTAGCCCACGCGGCAGGCGCCGATCGGGCCGTTGAACGGGATGCCGGAGATGGCGAGCGCGGCCGACGCGCCGATCATCGCCGGGATGTCGGAATCCACCTCGGGATTGCTCGACAGCACGTGGATGATGATCTGGACTTCGTTGTAGAAGCCGTCCGGGAACAGCGGGCGCAGCGGGCGGTCGATCAGACGGCAGGTCAGGATCTCCTTCTCCGTCGGGCGGCCCTCGCGCTTGAAGAAGCCGCCGGGGATCCGGCCCGCGGCGTAGAACTTCTCGACGTAATCGACGGTCAGGGGGAAGAAGTCCTGACCGGGCTTGGCATTCTTCTGGCCGACCACGGTGGCCAGCACCACGGTGTCGTCCATCGTGACGACGACGGCGCCGCTCGACTGACGGGCGATCTCGCCGGTCTCCAGGGTCAGGGTGTGCTGACCCCACTGAATCGTTTTCTTCGCGATCTCGAACACTGTTTTTCCTCTCTTCTCAGACAACAGGACCCGCGCGTTCGTCCGGCGGCGCGGTTCGCCTCGTTTCCACTGCCGATTCCAGCCGGCCAAACGAAAATGCCCGCATCACGCGGGCATCCTCGTGCGACCGGTGCCGGGCGGCGACCGGGGACGTCGGGGCCGGCGGCCCCGCCTCGGTCGATCGCGCCCGGACAACCGCCATTACTTGCGCAGGCCGAGGCGCTCGATCAGCGCCTTGTAACCCTCGGGGTTGCGACCCTTCAGGTAGTCGAGCAGCTTGCGGCGACGGCTGACCATCTTCAGCAGGCCGCGACGCGAATGGTGATCCTTCGCGTGGGCCTTGAAGTGACCGGTCAGCTCGTTGATGCGGGCGGTGAGCAGCGCGACCTGGACTTCCGGGGAGCCGGTGTCGTTCTGGGCACGCTGGTAGTCGGCGACGATCTTCGCCTTGTCGATTTCGGCAACGGACATGATTTCCCTTGGGTGACTTGCGGCAAGCGCCGGGTTGCGCCGCCGTGCATGGACAGCTCGGAACGGTTCCGCCCCGGTGACCCGGGAGCAGAACCCACGGAGTATATCCGATGCGAGCGGTCGGGCAAAGCCGTCCGTCAGGCTCCGAACAGGCCGGTGCGGACCAGCGCCACGCACACCGCCCAGCCCGCCAGCACCAGCAGCGTGTAGAAGATCCGGCCCATGCGGCTGCGGGCCCCGTGCCGCCAGAGCGAGACCATGGCAACGGTCATCAGGAGCAGCACCGCCGCGTAGGGCGCCAGCCACCAGACGAGCGCCTTCACGCCCGCCGGCACCGCGCCCACGAGCAGCAGGAACTGGTTGCGCTGGACCGCGGCCGCGATCTGCACGGCCACGATCGCCAGGAAGCCCAGCAGCAGCAGCCCCGCGAGCACGGGGATCCAGGGCGCGGCGGCCACCAGCCGGCCGGTCCAGCCGGCCGGCGGCGTCCAGGCGCGGCGCGCGAAGAGCCGGGCCACCTCCGTGACCGCGTAGACCGGCACTGCGGCGAAGAGCAGCAGCAGCGCGCCGGCCACCACCGCCGCCGGCCCGGCGAGCGCCAGCGCGTGGTCCTGGAGCGTCGCGCCGTGCGGCCGGCCGCGGGCGGGCAGGCTGATGAGTTCGTCGGGCGTGAGGAAGGTCGGGCCGGCCTCGTTCGCGCAGGTGGCGTCGGGGCGCTTCTTCGGGTCGTCGAGGAAGTCCGAGATGAGCCGGTTCGCGCACGGCAGCGTGAACGCCTGCCCGTGGGTGCCGCGGGCGAAGGTGACCGTCCAGGCCGTGGTCAGCGTCGCGGCGACC
>JBAXJZ010000576.1:0-2775 GCA_037137595.1 Burkholderiales bacterium
CACCGGCCGCGGGTCGCGCTCGAACACCGTGAGCCGCGTCGTCCACGGGAGCCGCGGCCGCGTGCCCTCGGACACCAGCCGCCGCACGTGCACGCTCGGGTCCTCGGCCCAGCGCGCGAGCACGCGGAGCATCGCCTCGGGATGGCGCTCGATGAACGGCCGCACGCCCCACTCGCAGCTGAAGCGCTGGGTGAGCGCGTGCATCGCGCGCACCGAGTCGTCGAGGTGGTCGAGCCCGCGGTCGGCCACCCAGTAGACGAAGGGCAGGTGCAGGAAGGGCGTCATGCCCTGCCCCATCGCGGACTCGAGCGGCGGGCCGAGCGAACGCAGCACCACGTCGACCGCGTCGGGATAGCGCTCGGGCAGGTGGTCGCCCAGCGCCCGCGCGACGTGCTTCGCGCGCGGCAGCAGCTCGAGCTCCTCGTAGCCGCGCAGCGCCTGCGCGACGAAGGCGCGCGTGGCGAAGGTCGGATGGACGCGCTCGATCATCGCGGCGATGCGCCGCGGGATCTCGGGTCCGTACTGCGCCTTCAGCGGTTCGGCCACGGCGGTCGCTGGCTCCGGAGACGACTCGGGCAGACCGGCTCGGTCGGCGCGGCGTGCGGCGCGGGCCGGGAACGGCCGTGCGCCGCCGGCCGCGTCAGCCGACCCGCGCCATCGCCGCGAGCCCCTCGTCGAGGTCCGCGATCAGGTCGGCCGCATCCTCGAGCCCGCAGTGCAGCCGCACCAGCGGCCCGCCGGTCCACGGCCGCACCGTGCGGATCGAGCCGAGGCTCGCCGGCATGATCAGGCTCTCGAAGCCGCCCCACGAGTAGCCGATCTTGAAGAAGCGCCGCCGCTCGCACAGGGCGGCCAGTTGCGCCTTCGTCGCCGCCTTCAGCTCGAACGAGAAGAGCCCGCTCGACCCGGCGAAGTCCCGCCTGAAGAGTGCGTGCTGCGGATGCGAGGGCAGCGCCGGATGCAGCACGCGACCCACCTCGGGCCGGCCCTCGAGCCAGCGCGCGACCTCGAGCGCGGTCGCCTCGTGGCGACGCATCCGGACCTCGGCGGTGCGCAGCCCGCGCAGCGCGAGGAAGGCGTCGTCGCCGCCCACGCAGACGCCGAGCTGCTTCACCGCCTGCCACAGCGGCAGCCAGTGCTCCTCGCGGACCACCGCCGCGCCCATCAGGAAGTCCGCGTGGCCGCCCCAGTACTTGGTGAGCGGCAGCAGCGAGACGTCCACGCCCCAGTCGAAGGGCCGCGCCATCACCGGCGAGGCCCACGCGTTGTCGATCATCGTCAGCACGCCGCGGGCGCGCGCCACCGCGCACATCGCGGGCACGTCCTGGATCTCGAAGGTGTAGCTGCCCGGGCTCTCCAGGTACAGCACGCGGGTGTTCGGGCGGATCAGCGCCTCGATGCCCGCGCCGATCGTGGGCTCGTAGAACTCGGTCTGCACGCCGAAGCGCTTGAAGAGCGTGGAGGCGAAGGTGCGCGCCGGTCCGTAGACCGAGTCGCTCATCAGCACGTGGTCGCCGGGCGAGCAGTAGGCGAGCAGCGGCACCGAGATCGCGGCGAGCCCCGAGGGCATCAGCGCGGCGCGGCAGCGGTGCGGCGCGCCCTCGACCTCGGCGAGCGCGTCCATCAGCGCCATCGTGGTCGGGGTGCCGCTGGTCGCGTAGGTGGTGCGGTGCAGTTCGCCCGCCAGCGACGCGGCGCCCTCGGCGTCGGCCTGCGCGAGGCTGTCGAACAGCACGCTGGAGGCGCGCGTCACCGGCAGGTTCACGGTGGCGACCGGGCGGTCGAAGTGGCGACCGGCGGCGACGAGGCGGGACGACGCGGACGTTGGGGGCGCGGGCGACGCGGACGCGTCGGCGGCGGGACGATCGGCGGGGGGCGTGCTCATCGGCCGATTATAGGTTCGGGCTCCGACGTCCCGGCATGCGGGCCGGTGCCGACGCGCGGTCGTCGGAACGCGCCGCGTCCGCGCCGTGCCGCGGACCGCCGACCGACCGGCGCGCCCCGGTTGGAACGGATGCGGCGCGCCCGCGTGCTAGCCTCGACGGCTCCCCATGGACACCCCTCCCACCGACCCGCGACGCGTCCTCGTCGGCGTGATGCTCGTGCTGCTGCTCGGCGCGATCAACCAGACGATCGTCGCCGTCGCGCTGCCGCGGATCGCCGACCGTCTCGACGGCTTCGGGCTCATGGCGTGGGTCATCAGCGGCTACCTGGTCGCGGCCACCGTCGCCACGCCGATCTACGGAAAGCTCTTCGACCGCTACGGCGTGCGCAAGGTGCTGGCGGTGGCCATCGCGATCTTCGCGCTGGGCTCGCTCGGCTGCGCGCTGTCGTTCACGATGCCGATGCTCGTGGGCTTCCGGGTCCTCCAGGGCCTGGGCGGCGGCGGGCTGATCTCGGGCTCGCACGCGGCCATCGCGCTCACCGTCTCGCCGCGCGAGCGCGGGCGCTACCAGGCCTACTTCAGCAGCATGTTCGCGCTGGCGAGCGTGCTCGGGCCGGTGGCCGGCGGCTGGCTCACCGAAGGACTGTCATGGCAGTGGGTGTTCGCCGCGAACCTGCCGCTGTCGGTGCTGGCGCTCCGGGCGATCCAGACGCGGCTGCGGCCGCTGCCGGTGCCGGGCCGGCATGCGCCGATCGACGGACCGGGCGCGGTGCTGCTGTCGCTCGGACTCGCCGCGCTGCTGATCGCGATCACCCGCGCCGGCCAGGGCCTGCCGTGGTTCGACTCGGCCAACCTCGGCTGGATCGGGTCGGGCGTGGTGCTGCTGGCGG
>JBAXJZ010000577.1:0-2770 GCA_037137595.1 Burkholderiales bacterium
GATGCCGACGCCCGCCGAGCGCGCGCTGCTCGAGCGGCTGCAGGTGGCGGTGGCCGACGGCGAACGGTCGGTCTCGGGCCTCGCCGCGCGCTGCGGCGTGAGCCGCGAGCGGGTCCACCGCGTGGTGCGGCACCTGCTCGGCATGACGCCGAGCGACTACCTGCGCGCGGTGCGGCTGCACCGCGCGAAGCAGGCCGTGCTCGAGGGCGCGCCGATCGCCTCGGTGGCGACGGACGCCGGCTTCGCCGACCAGGCGCACTTCACGCGCTGGTTCCGGAGGACGTTCGGCTACACGCCGGGGGATCTGGCGGCCGCGGTCAGGGAGTAGGGGGCTCGGGGACGGATCCCGCGGTGCGCGTGAGGCCGTCGCGGATTCTTTCGCGGCCGATGTCGATCCGGCCCGCTCTCGCGCATCGCTTCAACGAGAGAGCGTCGCAACCGGCCGGGCACCCCGCCCCGCCCGACCTCTCTGACAGGAGCGATCCATGGCCCTCTCCCTCGACCCCGTCCGGTCCCCGTCCGCCGCGCAGCCCGCGCGTGCCCTCCCTCGCCTCGTCCGGCTCGGCGCCGCCCTGCTCGGCATCGCGTGGAACCTCTTCGGCATCGTCCAGTTCCTGCGGACGGTCGGCGTGCCCGCGACCGAGTTCGTCGCCCGCGGCATGACCGAATCGCAGGCCGCGCTGGTCGCCGGCCTGCCGCTGTGGATGGATCTCGCCTTCGCGATCGGCGTGGGCGGCGGGCTGCTGGGCTCGATCGCGCTGCTCGTCTTCCACCGCGCGGCCTCGCCGATCCTCGCGGTCTCGACGGTCGCCTACGCGGCGCTCTTCGTCGGTGACGCGATCCACGGACTGTTCGACGCGCTGCCCGGCCAGCTCGCGATCCTGTCGACGGTGGTGCTCATCGCCGTCGCGCTGTGGGCGGTCGCGCTGCGCGTGCGACGGGACATGCCTCTGCGATGATCACGCCGTCGGACCCGACCGGCGCGGCAGGTTGACCGCGTCCGGCGGCACCCGTCCGTGCAGCACCGCCTCGACGTTGTCGACCGCGCGGTGCTCGATCGCGCGGCGCACTTCGGTCACCGCCGAGCCCAGGTGCGGCGTGAAGACGGTCCGCGGATGCGCGAGCAGCAGCGGGTCGATCCGCCGCGGCCGGTCTTCCAGCGAGGCGTCCTCGAACCCGAAGACGTCGGCCGCGTAGCCGCCCGCCCAGCCGCTGGCGAGCGCCATCGCCATCGCGGCCTCGTCGACCACGCTGCCTCGGCCCACGTTGATCCACAGCGTGCCGTGCCGCGAGCGCTCGATCGCTGACGCGTCGACGAGGTGGCGGGTCGAACCGTCGAGCGGCAGCGCGACGAAGATCCGGTCGGCGCGCGCGAGCGCGTCGTCGAGCGTCGCGGGCACGATGCCCTCCGGCATCGCGATGCCGGGCCGGTCGACGCCGAGCACGGCCGCGCAGCCGAACCCGGCGAGGCGGGCGGCGATCGCGCGGCCGACTCGGCCCATGCCGAGGATCGCGACGGTCGACCCCGCGAGCCCGCTGCCGTACAGCACGGGGCGCCAGCCGGCGAAGCGGCCGTCGCGCACCCGCGCGTCGCCCTCGCGCACGCGGCGCCCGAGCGCGATCGACAGGCCGATCGCGAGCTCCGCGGTCGGTTCGGTCAGCAGGTCGGGCACGATGGTCAGCCACGCACCGGCTTCCGCGCAGGCCGCGGCGTCGTAGCCGTCCCAGCCCTTCAGCGCCGCGGCCACCACGCGCAGCCGCGCCGCATGACGCAGCGCGCGGCGGTCGATGCGGTCGGTCATGAAGCCGATCATCGCGGTCGCGCCCGCGAGGCGGTGCGCGAGCGCGTGCGGATCGAGCGGCTCGGGGCCCTCGTGCAGGTCGAGTTCGCCCAGGCCCGCGAGACGCGAGGCGACGTCGGCGTGGACGCGCTGGGTGACGAGAATGCGGGGACGTTCGGTCATCGTGGGGTCTCGGCGAGCCCGCGCCACCAGGCGTCGAGCGTGGCGACGGCCGCCTCGAGCGGTCCGTCGTTCAGGATGCGGAGGTCGGCGCGCACGGGTTCGAGTTCGCGGCACAGCCGTGCGGCGACGGCGTCGTCCGCTTCGCGCCCGCGGTCGAGCAGCCGCCCGGCGCGCAGCCCGGCGGGCGCGTCGACCTC
This sequence comes from Burkholderiales bacterium, assembly GCA_037137595.1. Taxonomy (GTDB): domain Bacteria; phylum Pseudomonadota; class Gammaproteobacteria; order Burkholderiales; family Burkholderiaceae_E; genus UBA4615. The sequence goes on from JBAXJZ010000577.1 coordinate 2,162, forward strand.
GACGATCCACGCGCGCGGCGCGGCCTGGAGCAGCTCCGGCAGATGGGCGCGCGAACCGCTCACCACCACCCAGCGGCCGTCCAGCAGCGGCGCCAGCTCGTCGTGGCGCACGCCGTAGCGCAACCCGTGAGCGGACCAGTGGAAGGCGAACGCGCCGCGTTCGAGGAGCGCGTCGAAGCGCGGGCCGGACACCGGCTCGTGGTCCTCGCTCTGCACGTGCGCGGGGCGGGTGATGGTGCGGCGGGCGCGTCGCGGCCGGACCCGCTCGGGCAGGCCCGCGAGCCAGCCGGCCATCACGCTGTCCTTGCCGGAGCCGGAAGCGCCGACCACCACCACCAGCCGCGCCGACAGCTCGCGCAGCGTCATCGCGCGCCTCCGAGCGGCACGCGCGCGCGCACCTGGAAGGGCGCGCCGGGCGCGGGCTCGACGCAGACCGCGATCGCGTCGACTTGCGCCGGTTCGGCGAGCGCGGGCCCGAAGTGGACGCGGGCCTCGGCGAGGATGCGCTCGACGCGCGCGGGGTCGAGGTCGCCGAGCCCGTCGGTCAGCGTGAGGTGGCAGCGCCAGTCGTCGAACACGCGCGGATAGCCCCAGCGCGCGACGTGGTCG
>JBAXJZ010000578.1:0-2769 GCA_037137595.1 Burkholderiales bacterium
TCAAGGGCAAGGGCGGCCGCTTCCGCCAGAACCTGCTGGGCAAGCGCGTCGACTACTCGGGCCGTTCGGTCATCGTGGTCGGTCCGCAGCTCAAGCTGCACCAGTGCGGCCTGCCGAAGCTGATGGCGCTCGAGCTGTTCAAGCCGTTCATCTTCAACAAGCTCGAGACGATGGGGGTCGCGACCACCATCAAGCAGGCGAAGAAGTTCGTCGAGAACCAGGAACCGATCGTCTGGGACATTCTGGAAGAGGTGATCCGCGAGCACCCGGTGATGCTGAACCGGGCGCCGACGCTGCACCGTCTGGGCATCCAGGCCTTCGAGCCGGTCCTGATCGAAGGCAAGGCGATCCAGCTGCACCCGCTGGTCTGCGCGGCCTTCAACGCGGACTTCGACGGCGACCAGATGGCCGTCCACGTGCCGCTGTCGCTCGAAGCCCAGCTCGAGGCGCGCGCGCTGATGCTCGCGTCGAACAACGTGCTGTTCCCGTCGAACGGCGAGCCCTCGATCGTCCCGTCGCAGGACATCGTGCTGGGTCTGTACTACACGACCCGCGAGAAGACCAACGCCCGCGGCGAGGGGATGCTCTTCTCGAACGTGTCCGAGGTGCTCCGCGCCTACGACAACCGCGAGGTCGAGCTCGGCACGAAGATCACCGTCCGCCTGCACGAGTACGACCGCGACAAGGAGACGGGCGAGGCCACGCCGCGCCTGATCCGCGTGAACACCACGGTGGGCCGCGCGATCCTCTCCGAGATCCTGCCCAAGGGCCTGCCCTTCGAGTTCATCAACAAGGCGCTGAAGAAGAAGGAGATCTCGCGGCTGATCAACGCGTCGTTCCGGCGCTGCGGCCTGCGTGACACCGTCATCTTCGCCGACCAGCTGATGCAGAACGGCTTCCGGCTCGCGACCCGCGCCGGCATCTCGATCGCCATCAACGACATGTCGGTGCCGTCGCAGAAGGTCACGCTGCTGGCCGCCGCCGAGGCCGAGGTCAAGGAGATCCAGCAGCAGTACGTCTCGGGTCTGGTGACCGACGGCGAGCGCTACAACAAGGTGGTCGACATCTGGTCGAAGGCCGGCGACGAAGTCGGCAAGGCGATGATGGACCAGCTCAAGGTCGAGAAGGTCACCGATCGCCACGGCAACGTCGTGGACCAGGAGTCGTTCAACGCCATCTACATGATGGCCGACTCGGGTGCCCGCGGCTCGGCTGCGCAGATCCGCCAGCTGGCGGGCATGCGGGGCCTGATGGCCAAGCCGGACGGCTCGATCATCGAGACGCCGATCACCGCGAACTTCCGCGAGGGCCTGAACGTCCTCCAGTACTTCATCTCGACGCACGGCGCCCGGAAGGGCCTGGCCGACACCGCGCTGAAGACCGCGAACTCGGGCTACCTGACCCGTCGTCTCGTCGACGTGACCCAGGACCTGGTGGTGGTCGAGGACGACTGCGGCACCTCCAACGGCGTGGCGATGCGCGCGCTGGTCGAGGGCGGCGAGGTCATCGAGGCGCTGCGCGACCGGATCCTCGGTCGTGTCGCGGTCGGCGACGTGGTCGATCCCGAGTCGCAGGCGACGCTGTTCGAGTCGGGCACGATGCTCGACGAGGACATGGTCGACGAGATCGAGAAGCGCGGCATCGACGAGGTGCGCGTGCGCACCCCGCTGAGCTGCGACACCCGCTACGGCCTGTGCGCCAAGTGCTACGGCCGCGACCTCGGCCGCGGCACGCTGGTGAACTCCGGCGAGGCGGTGGGCGTGATCGCGGCGCAGTCGATCGGCGAGCCCGGCACCCAGCTGACGATGCGGACCTTCCACATCGGCGGCGCGGCGTCGCGTGCGGCGGTCGCGAGCTCGATCGAGGCGAAGTCGAACGGCACGGTGCGCTTCACCGCGACCATGCGCTACGTGACGAACGCCAAGGGCGAGCCGGTGGTGATCACCCGCTCCGGCGAGGTGCTGATCCAGGACGACAACGGCCGCGAGCGCGAGCGCCACAAGGTGCCGTACGGCGCGGTGCTGCAGGCGGTGGACGGCAAGCAGGTCAAGGCCGGCACGATCCTCGCGACCTGGGACGCGCTGACCCGTCCGATCATCACCGAGTACGCGGGTACGGTGAAGTTCGAGAACGTCGAGGAAGGCGTGACGGTGGCCAAGCAGATCGACGAGGTCACCGGCCTGTCGACGCTGGTGGTCATCGACGCGAAGCGCCGCGGTCCGTCGTCCAAGGGCGTGCGTCCCCAGGTCAAGCTGATCGACGCGTCGGGCGAGGAAGTGAAGATCGCCGGCACCGATCACGCGGTGACGATCTCGTTCCCGGTCGGCGCGCTGATCACCGTCCGCGACGGCCAGCAGGTCGGCGTGGGCGAGGTGCTCGCGCGGATCCCGCAGGAATCGCAGAAGAACCGGGACATCACCGGCGGTCTGCCGCGGGTGGCCGAACTGTTCGAGGCGCGTGCGCCGAAGGACGCCGGCATGCTCGCGGACGTCACCGGCACGGTGTCGTTCGGCAAGGACACGAAGGGCAAGCAGCGCCTGGTCATCACCGACCTGGACGGCAACGCCCACGAGTTCCTGATCCCGAAGGACAAGAACGTGCTGGTCCACGACGGCCAGGTGGTGAACAAGGGCGAGATGATCGTCGACGGCCCGGCCGACCCGCACGACATCCTGCGCCTGCTCGGCATCGAGGCGCTCGCGCGCTACATCGTCGACGAGGTGCAGGACGTCTACCGTCTGCAGGGCGTGAAGATCAACGACAAGCACA
>JBAXJZ010000579.1:0-2766 GCA_037137595.1 Burkholderiales bacterium
ATCGATCTCGACCGGTTCAAGGCGCTCAACGACACGCAGGGCCACGCGGCGGGCGACCTCGCGCTGCGGCTGGTGTCGGACACGCTGAGCGCGCGGGTGCGCGCGTCCGACGCGGCGGCACGGCTGGGCGGCGACGAGTTCGCGGTCCTGCTGCGCAACGCGCCCGCGCGCGACGGCGACCGCATCCGCGACACGCTGGTCTCGGCGATCGACCAGCGGCTCTCGCGCGCCGGCTTCGCGGTGACCGCGAGCTGCGGCGTGGTGACCTTCGACGAGCCGCCGGCGAGCGCCGCGATGGCGCTGGAGGAGGCCGACCGCGCGATGTACGCGGTGAAGGCCACGCACGGCGGCACGCGCGGGGCGGTGGCCTGAGGCCGGGGCGCGCGCTCGGTCGGCCGCGGCGCGCCGCGACTCACTCCAGCCCGAACCCCTGCGCCTTCAGCAGCGCCGCGAGCCGATGCCGGCCCGACAGGCTCTCCGGCCCGGCCACCCGCTGGCTCGACTGCGCGGACCAGGCCTGCTCGGTCATGTGCTGCGAGCGCTGGAACGCGCGCATCGTCTCGTCGTAGGCGGCGACGGCCTCGGGCTCGCCGTCGGTGGCGTAGGTCTCGCGGTGGAGCACGGTGCGCGGCGCGAGCCGCGGCTTCACCGACGCGGGCCGCGACGGATCGGGGCGGCCCACGCACAGCCCGAAGACCGCGAACGCGCCCTGCGGCAGTCGGAGTTCGGCGGCGACCTCGTCGGGGCGGTTGCGCATCGCGCCGATGTAGACGGTGCCCAGGCCCATCGACTCGGCGGCCACGACCGCGTTCTGCGCGGCGAGCGCGGCATCCACCGCGGCGACCAGGAACATCTCGAGGTAGCGGTTCGCGCCCGCCGTGCGGCCCTGGCCTTCGGCGGTGCGCGCGAGGCGCGACAGGTCGGCGATCCAGGCGAGGAAGAGCGGCGCCTCGCGCACGTGCGCCTGGCCGCCGACGAGTTCCGAGAGGCGCGCCCTGCGGGCGGCGTCCTCGACGGCGACCACGCTCCACGCCTGCAGGTTCGACGAGGTGGCGGCCGACTGCGCGGCGGCGACCAGGGTCTCGAGCGTGCCCTCGGGCAGCGCATCGGGCAGGTAGGCGCGCACCGAGCGGTGCGCGAGCAGCGTCTCGAGCACGGGCGCGGCGCGCTCGGCGACGGCGTCATGGGTGGGGTCGGCGCCGCCGTGGCGGCGGGTCAGGGCATCGCGGAGGGGGGTCACGGCGGTCTCGTGCGGGGGACCGGCCGACGCGGCCGGGCGCCGCGATGATAGACGCTGCGGCCGCGACCGGCCGCGCGCCGCGTCAGACCAGCCCGAGATCGCGCGGCCGCGCGCCGGGGAACACCGCGTCCAGCCGCGCCGCGTCGAGCCCGTAGAGCCGCGCGAAGACGCCGCCCAGCATCGACCGGTATTCGTTGAGGACCGGGAAGTCGCGGTCCTGGAACAGCGTGGACCGCTCGACGCGCACCTGCTCGCCGGCGATGCGGCCGCCGCGCACCGCGCCGCCCAGCAGCCACCACACGCCGCCGTGGCCGTGGTCGGTGCCGCGGTTGCCGTTCTCGCGGAAGGTGCGGCCGAACTCGGACATCACCACCACCACGGTCCGCGACCAGGCCGGGCCCATCTCGTCGGCGAAGGCCGAGAGACCGCGGCCCAGTTCGTCCAGGCGCGTGGCGAGCACGCCGCGCGAGGCGCCCTGCCCCACGTGGGTGTCCCAGCCGCCGACGTCGACGAAGCCGATCGAGTAGCGCTCGCGCATCAGCCGCGCGATGCGGCGGGCCTCGGCCTCGAAGCCGCGGGTGCTCGGCGCGCCGCGGCTCGCCGCCTGCATCTCGCCGGCCATCGCGTCGAGGTCGCGCATCGCGTCGTCGCGGACCTCGAAGCCCTCGGCGACCTTGCCCGCGAGCGGCGTGCCCGCGTACATCGACGCGATCAGCCGCGACTGGCGGGCGTCGACGCTCGGCCGCGCGACGGCGCGCAGCGCGAGGTTCGGCACCGCACGGTCGCCGCGGAAGGCGATCGGCGGGCTCTCGGTGAACGCGATCGACGGCGGCGCGCCGAGCACGCCCGAGAGCCGGCCGAGGAAGCCCGAGCCGTAGTCGCCGCCGCGGCCCGACGCGAGGCCGAGCTCGATGCCGTCCTGGGTCTCGAAGTGGCTGCGCGAGGTGTCGTCGGTGCCGGCGAAGGGCACGAAGGCCGCCTCGCCCGCGGTCCACATCGCGCCGATCGATTCGCGCAGCGCGGGGTGCAGGCCCCAGTCGGCGTCGAGCGCCATCGCGGCGTCGGGGCCGGTGCCGGGCCGAGGGATCGCGATGTTCGGCCGGGCCTCGGGGTAGAAGGCGCTGGAGATCGGCACGAGCACGCTGGCCGCGTCGCAGGCGCCGCGCTGGAAGACGACCAGCAGCCGGGCATCGGCGCCGGGTGCGGCGAAGAGGCGGGGCGCGCCGACCGCCATCGGGGCGGCGAGCGCGGCGCGGAGCAGGGAGCGGCGGTGCATGACGGACCTCCGTGCGGTGCGCGGTCAGCCGCGCATGAACTCGGGCGAGGACAGCAGGAACGCGAGACGCTCGGCGGGCGAGGTCGCGGCGTCGAGCGCCTGGCGGGTGGCGGGCGCGAGGCGCTCGGTGACGGCACGCACGAAGAGCGGGTCGTCGAGGCGTGCGGCGGGGGGCGACGGCGGCCTGGGCGCGAGCGCGGCGACCGCGGGCGGCGCGGCCGGCGCGGGCGCTCCGGTGGCGACCACGGGC
>JBAXJZ010000580.1:0-2755 GCA_037137595.1 Burkholderiales bacterium
GGCACCTGGGCGGCGATCCAGGGCGCGGCCGACTGCGCGCTCGAGGGCGCCCAGTCGCTGCTCGCGGGCGAGCGCGAGGCCTACGCGCTGTGCCGCCCGCCCGGCCACCACGCCTACGCCGACGTCGGCGCGGGCTTCTGCTACGTGAACAACGCGGCGGTCGCCGCCGAGCACCTCGTGCGGCGGCTCGGACGCGTCGCGGTCCTCGACGTCGACGTCCATCACGGCAACGGCACGCAGGGCCTCTTCTACGACCGCCCCGACGTGCTCTTCGTCTCGGTGCACGCCGACCCGGACGCGGGCTTCCCGTTCTTCGCCGGTCGCGCCGACGAGACCGGTCGCGGCGCGGGTTCGGGCTTCAACCTGAACCTGCCGCTGCCGGCCGGCACGACGGACGGGGGCTGGCTCGACGCGGTCGCGCGCGGTGCCGCCGCGGTGCGGCGCTTCGAGCCGGGTGCGCTGGTGGTGTCGCTCGGTTTCGACGCGTTCGAGCGCGACCCGTCGGCGCTGCTGTCGGTGAGCACCGAGGCGTTCCGCGGCTGCGGCCGGTCGGTGGGCGCGCTCGGCCTGCCGACGCTGCTGGTGCAGGAAGGCGGCTACGCGGTCGACGCGCTGGGGACGAACCTGCTGGCCTTCCTCGACGGGTTCGGATCGGCGCGGCGCTGAGCGGCACCGTGCGACGGCCGGCCGCCGTCGTCCGCGCGGCGCGGCGCGGCCGTCGGGCGGCCGGGGCGCGATGCCCTCATCCCCGCTTCGCCATCTTCGGATCCAGCGTGTCGCGCAGTCCGTCACCCAGCATGTTGACCGCGAGCACGGTGAGCGCGAGGCAGGCGCCCGGGAAGAAGATCACGTGCGGATGGACGCGGAACAGCGCACGCCCCTCGGCGATGATGTTGCCCCAGCTCGGGATCTCCGGCGGGATCCCCACCCCGAGGAAGGACAGCGCGGCCTCGGCAAGCATCGCCGACGCGCAGACGAAGGTGCCCTGCACGATCAGCGGCGACGCGGTGTTCGGCAGCACGTGCCGCCACAGCAGGGCGAGCGGCGGCGTGCCGACGGTGACCGCGGCCTCCACGTAGGGCTCCTCGCGGACCGACAGCACCACCGAGCGCACCAGCCGAACCACGCGCGGCACGTCCGGCACGACGATCGCGAGGATCACGGTGACCAGTCCGCCGCCCCAGATCGCGACCAGCGCGATCGCCAGCAGGATCCCGGGAATCGCCATCAGCCCGTCCATCACGCGCATCACCGGCCCGTCGAGCCAGCGCCACCAGCCTGCGGCCAGGCCGATCACCAGCCCGATCGACACCGAGAGCACCGACACCGCCACGCCCACCACCAGCGACACCCGCGCGCCGTAGATCACGCGGCTCCAGACGTCGCGACCGAGGTGGTCGGTGCCGAAGCGCGCGACGCGCTCGACGGTCTCGCCGTCGTCGCGCGGCACCTCGACCACCTGCCCCGGCTTCGCGTTGCGCGACGACGGGTCGAGCTCGGCCGGGTCCACCGTGTCGAGCCAAGGCGCGAACACCGCCATCGCGACGATCAGCAGCAGCACCACGGTGCCGGCGAGCACGCCCGGATGGCGCAGCGCCGTGCGCCAGCGCGACGGGCGGGCGGCGGGCGCCGTCGCCGCGAGTTCGTCCTCCACCGTCGCCGGAACGCCGCCGACCGCCATGCCCGCCTCAGTACCGGATCCGCGGATCGAGCAGCGCGTAGCCGATGTCGATCGCGAGGTTGACGAATACGTAGGCGGTGGCGAACAGCAGGATCAGCGCCTGGATCACCGGGAAGTCGCGCGACAGCACCGCCTCGACGGTCAGCCGGCCCAGGCCTGGGATCGCGAACACGCTCTCGGTCACCACCGCGCCGCCGATCAGCACCGCCAGCCCGATGCCCACCACCGTGAGGATCGGCACCGCGGCGTTGCGCAGCGCGTGCCGCGACAGCACGTCGAACTCGCGCAGGCCCTTGGCGCGCGCGGTGCGGACGTAGTCCTCGTTCAGCACCTCGAGCACGCTGGTGCGGGTGATCCGCGCCACCAGCGCGACGTAGGCGATGGCCAGCGTGACCGCCGGCAGCACCAGCCGCTGCAGCCACGGCCCGACGCCGTCGCCGATCCGCGCGTAGCCCTGCACCGGCAGCCACTCGAGCTGCACCGAGAAGATCCAGACCAGCAGGTAGCCCAGCACGAAGATCGGCATCGAGAACCCGGCCACCGAGACCGCCATCACCGCGCGGTCGATCCACGAGCCCTGCCTGAACGCGGCGAGGACGCCGAGCGGCACCGCGACGACGACCGCGATCGACAGCGCCGCGAGCCCGAGCGCGAGCGTGGGCTCGAGCCGCTGCGCGATCAGCGCCGACACCGGCTGGCGGAAGAAGTAGCTCTCGCCGAGGTCGCCGCGCAGCACGTCGCCGAGCCAGAGCCCGAACTGCACCGGCACCGGCTTCTCCAGCCCGAGCTTCTCGCGCAGCGCGGCCACCTGCTCGGGCGTGGCCGAGTCGCCGGCGATCACCGCGGCCGGGTCGCCGGGCACCGCGCGCAGCATCGCGAAGACGATGACCGCGACGACCAGCAGCACCGGCACGACCGCCAGGACGCGGCGGACGACGAAGCCCGTCATCGCCGGCGCCCCCGCGCCTCCGCCCCGGCCCACCGACCCGGTCCGGCGGTCACTTCTTCTTCAGCCCCCAGAACACGGTGAACGGCGCATCGAACACCTGCTCCACGTTCTTCGAGACCGCGCCC
>JBAXJZ010000581.1:0-2754 GCA_037137595.1 Burkholderiales bacterium
AGCTCGACGATCCGCGTGCCGATCGAGAAGGTCGACCAGCTGATCAACCTCGTGGGCGAGCTGGTGATCACGCAGGCGATGCTGGCGCAGACCGGCCGCGCGCTCGACCCGGTGACCCACCAGTCGATGGCGACCGGGCTGACCGACCTCGAGCGCAACACGCGGATGCTCCAGGAAGCGGTGATGGCCATCCGGATGATCCCGATGGCCGTCGTGTTCAACCGCTTCCCGCGGATGCTGCGCGACCTCGCCACCAAGCTGGGCAAGCAGGTGGACCTGAACACCATCGGCGAGGACACCGAGCTCGACAAGGGCCTGATCGAGAAGATCACCGACCCGCTGACCCACCTCGTGCGCAACGCGGCCGACCACGGCATCGAGTCGCCCGAGGACCGTGTCGCCGCCGGCAAGCCGGCGCAGGGAACGGTGACGCTCGCCGCCTCCCACCAGGGCGGCTCGATCGTCATCGAGGTCCGCGACGACGGCCGCGGCCTGAACCGCCAGAAGCTGCTGAAGAAGGCGGCCGAGCGCGGCCTGCCCGTGCACGACCAGATGTCCGACCAGGAGGTCTACGGGCTGATCTTCGAGCCCGGCTTCTCCACGGCTGCGCAGGTCACGGACGTGTCCGGACGCGGCGTCGGCATGGACGTCGTCAAGCGGAACATCACGTCGCTCGGCGGCTCGGTCGAGATCGACTCGACCGAAGGCCGCGGGATGCGCGTGTCGGTCCGCCTGCCGCTCACGCTGGCCATCATGGACGGCATGTCGGTCGGCGTGGCCGAGGAGACCTACATCGTGCCGCTCGCCTCGGTGGTGGAGTCGATCCACCTGTCGGCGAGCGACGTGAAGTCGGTGGGCGGCACCGGCCGCGTGGTCGAGGTCCGCAACGAGTACCTGCCGCTGATGGCGCTCGACGACCTGTTCGCCGTGCCCCGCAAGGAGCCGGCCGACGGCGGAATCATGATCGTCATCGAGGCCGAGGGCGGTCGCATCGCGCTCATCGTCGACGAGCTGATCGGTCAGCACCAGGTCGTCGTCAAGAACCTCGAGGCCAACTACCGCAAGGTGCCGGGCGTGTCCGGCGCGACGATTCTCGGCGACGGCCGGGTGGCATTGATCCTCGACGTGTCGTGGCTCGTCCGCCGCGCGCGTCACTGACCCCCCTTCCAGGACGGAGAGACACATGGCTGCACACGATCGGGACCACGGCGCGGCGAGCACCGCCCATCCGCGCGAATACCTGACCTTCCGCCTCGGCGAGGAGGAGTACGGGCTCGACATCCTCAAGGTGCAGGAGATCCGGGGCTACGAGCAGCCCACGCGGATCGCCAACGCGCCGGCGTTCATCAAGGGCGTGGTCAACCTGCGCGGCGTGATCGTGCCGATCGTCGACCTGCGCCTGAAGTTCAACCTCGGCTCGGCCGAGTACAACGACTTCACCGTCGTGATCATCCTGAACCTCGGCGCGCGCGTGGTCGGCATCGTCGTCGACTCGGTGTCCGACGTGATGGAGCTCGCGCCCGAGCAGATCCGGCCGGCGCCGGAAGTGGGGGCGGCGGTCGACGCCGACTTCATCACCGGCCTGGGCACGCTCAACGACCGGATGCTGATCCTGATCGAGATCGAACGGCTGATGAGCGCGGCCGACATGGCGCTCGCCGAGCAACCCGCCTGAGGCGGACGCCGGACCGAACCCGCCGCGCGGGCCCCGGTCCGGCGCGGCGCCCACAGACGGAGACACCCGGAGAACCCCCCATGGTCACGATCCGCCGAACCGCCCTCGCCCTCGCCCTCGCCGCCGCCTCGACGGCCGGCACCGCCTTCGCCAAGGGCGAGCACGCGACCCGCGACGAAGCCACCGCCATGGTCAAGAAGGGCGTGGCCTTCATCAAGTCGAACGGCAAGGAGAAGGGCTGGGCGACGATCTCGGACAAGTCCGGGCCGTTCATCGACCGCGACCTGTACCTGGTGGTCTACGGGCTCGACGGCACGGTGCATGCGCACGGCGCCAACGAGAAGATGATCGGGCGCAACCTGATCGACCTGAAGGACGTCGACGGCAAGGCCTTCGTCAAGGAGCGGGTCGACCTGGCGAAGGCGAAGGGCACCTTCTGGCAGGACTACAAGTTCACCAACCCGGTGAACAAGAAGGTGGAGCCCAAGCAGATGTACTGCGAGCGCCTCGACGAGACGGTCGTCTGCGGCGGCATCTACCGCGACTGACAGGCTCCGTCCCTTCCCCCCCCCGACGCTCCACCTCCCACGCGACGACGGTCACACCATGAAACTGCGCGCGAAGCTCTTCCTGCTGCCGGCGATCGGCAGCGCCTCGCTGCTCGCGGTCTGCACCCTCGTGACGATGATGCAGCTGCGGGCCAATGCCGAGCTCGAGACGCTCGCCGACGTGCGCTTCGGCGCCTACGCGCAGGCGTACCGGGTCCAGGGCGAGCTGTCCGCGATCCAGGCCGAGGCCTACCGCACGATCCTGTGGGCGGACACGCTGCAGGAGTCGGTGATCAAGGGCCGCCGCGAGGCGCTCTCGAAGCGGGGCGCCGAGCTGCTCGGGGACGTCCGCAAGATGCGCGCCGACGCGCAGGGCGAGTCGGCCGAGCGGCTGGACAGGCTCGCGACCTCGACCAACAAGTACGTGAAGTCGGTCGACGACGCGGTGGACCTCGCGTCGGTCGACCCGGCGACCGGCGTCGCGGCGATGCAGACCGCCGACTCGGCCTACGCGTCGGCGTCCAGGCTCGC
>JBAXJZ010000582.1:0-2752 GCA_037137595.1 Burkholderiales bacterium
GGCGGCCGGGGGCGCCCGGCGGGGGTCCGGCGGCTGGCCGAGGTGAACCACGGGTATCCCGACCCGCCTCTGGTGTTGAACCTGACGCGCGCGCCCGCCGCCGGTGCGCTGACGCTCGGGCAGGTCCGTGCGTCGCAGGCCGCCCACGGCGTGGCGGTCTTCGAGACCCGTCGCGTCGGCGGCACCTGGCAGGTCGTGCGTCCGTCGGCCTACGCGCGGCGGATCACCGGCAACACGCCGTGCCGCATCAGCGGCCCCGCGGCCGGCGCGCCGCTGATGCGGACCGCCGCCGATCCGGCGGGCACCGAGGTCCTCGGCACGCTGAACAACTGCGCGCACGGCTCGACCCCGTGGGGCACCTACCTCACCTGCGAGGAGAACTGGAACGGCTACTTCGGCGCCGTCGGCGCGTTCACGCCGAACTCGCTCGAGGCCCGCTACGGGGTGTCGGCGGGCGGCTTCGGCTACCGCTGGCACGAAGTCGATTCGCGCTTCGACCTGAACCAGAACCGCAACGAGCCGAACCGCTTCGGCTGGGTGGTCGAGATCGATCCGTTCGACCCGACCTCGAAGCCGGTCAAGCGCACCGCGCTCGGCCGCTTCAAGCACGAGAGCGCGATGGTCGTGGTCGGCGCCGACAACACCGTCGCGGTGTACTCCGGCGACGACGAGCGCAACGACTACGTCTACAAGTTCGTGGCCTCGGCGAAGTACCAGCCGAACAACCGCGCGGCGAACCGCGACCTGCTCGACGCCGGCACGCTGTACGTGGCGAAGTTCAACGCCGACGGCACGGGCACCTGGATCCCGCTGGTCCACGGCCAGAACGGCCTGACCGCGGCCAACGGCTTCGCCGACCAGGCCGAGGTGCTGATCAAGACCCGCCAGGCGGCCGACCGCGTCGACGCCACCGAGATGGACCGTCCGGAGTGGATCGCCGCGCACCCGGTCACGCGCGAGATCTACCTCACCCTGACGAACAACAACCGTCGCGGCACGACCCCGGCCTCGGTGAACGCGACCGCGGGCACCTCGACCGCGGGTTCGGCCCGCCCGCCGGTCGACGCGGCGAACCCGCGCAACGACAACCGCTACGGCCACATCATCCGCTGGCGCGAGACCGGCGGCGACGTCGCGGCGACGACGTTCGAGTGGGACATCTATGTGCTCGCCGGCGACCGCACGAAGACGTCCGCGAACCTGCAGGGCAACGTCAACGGCGACGATTTCGGCGCGCCGGACGGCCTCTGGTTCGACCGCGACGGCCGCCTCTGGATCCAGACCGACCAGCAGGGCGACGCGACCGGCGACTGGAACGTGATCGGCGGCAACTCGCTGCTCGCCAGCGACCCGTCGACCCGCGAGGTGCGCCGCTTCATGACCAGCCCGCCGAACTGCGAGGTGACCGGCATCACCGGCACGCCGGACGGCAGGACGCTGTTCGTCGGGATCCAGCACCCGGGCGAGGACTGGTCGGGCTCGTTCACCAGCAAGAGCAGCTGGCCCGACAACGGCCAGAACGGCCCGACCACGCTGAGCGGCGCCGCGCCGGTCAAGCCGCGCTCGGCCACCCTGGTCATCACCCGGAACGACGGCGGCAAGGTCGGTTCGATCTGACGCCCACAGGAGCACATCCATGCAATTCCGCATCCGCATCCTCGCTGCCGCCATCGGCGGCCTCCTCGCGGGCGCCGCGCACGCCGAGGGCTTCACCTCGATCCAGCCGGGCTCGGGACTGATCTCGCTCGACCTCGCCGGCGCCGGTGCCACAAACCTCGGAAGCACCGGCCTCGCCTCGCTGGGCGTCGGCCCGTTCACGCTGGCCAACCTCGGTCAGGGCGTCCTCGTGGGCGACGCGTCGGCGGTGACGCTCGGCGACAACGGCTCCTGGCAGGCCGCCGCGCCCTGGGCCGGCTCGCTCACAGGGACCGCGGGCGCCTTCGTCAACGGGAACAGCTTCGGCGACAACGCGGTGGCGTTCTCGCTGAACCCCGGCCAGTCCACGTCGTTCGTCGGCTTCCGCTACATGGTCGACGGCACGACCGGGCTGCCCCCGGGCGACCTGAGCCTGTCGGTGTTCGATTCGGCGGGCACGCTGATCGCGACCAGCGCACTGCTGTCGCCGGTGGCCACCGGCGGCGTCAACGAGAGCGCGTTCATCGGCTACCAGTCCGACACCGGCGCGATCGCGTCGTTCCGCGTCACGGGCGCCTACCACGTGTACGGCGACATCGGCTACGCGCAGCCGGTGCCGGAGCCCGGCGAGATCGCGTTCATGCTCGCCGGCCTGGGCGCCGCCGCCGCGATCGCGCGGCGTCGGCGCGCCGCGCGTCCGGCCGCCTGACCGGCGTCGCACTTCCGTCCGTCCGCGTGCCGGGGGGCCGCGGACGGACCGCATCCCCGGGGCTGTGGGGACCCATGCGGGGAGCGGCGCGGCGGCGCCGATCGGCCTGACGCGCAACTCGTCACGGGTCGTCGAACGTTTCGACGGCCCGTTTTTTTTCGGCCGCGCGCAATGCGACCCCTTGGCGACCGAGCGGATCCGCGCGGATCAACGGCGGGCCGGGCGCATGGCGCGAACGACGCCGTGCCCGATGCCGATCCGACCAACGCCCGCCGCAGGGTGTCGTGGCGGCGGAACCCATGTGTCGGATGCTTTCGCGGCTGGCCACCGACCGGCCTCCGGGCCGACTCCGCATGAATCCTCACGATCCGACGCGCCCGGACGACGGGCCGCCGCGTCCCGCCCGCC
>JBAXJZ010000583.1:0-2747 GCA_037137595.1 Burkholderiales bacterium
CTCCGCAGCCGGCAGTTACCGCCGCGGCGGAGTCTCCGCTGCCGCGTCACGGACGCATCCGCTTCGTGATCACGCGCGGCGATCAGGGTTTTGTCATCGGCCAGTCGTTGCATCGCTGGAGCCACGATGGAAAGACCTATACCCTCAACAACGTCACCGAAACCACCGGCCTCGCGGCCGACCAGGGCCACCGGATCATCGAGATCGGCTGCCTGGAGATCGTCAACCGGCGGCTCACCGGCCGGACGCTCCACAGGTACCTGAACCCGGAGCGGGAGATCGACGAGGGCGCGACCGAGGTCCACGGCATGACCTGGGACGACCTGCGCGACAAGCCGAAGTTCGCCGAGGTCGCCCGCGAGGTGCTGGACTTCGTCGCCGGCGCCGAGATCCTGATCCACAACGCGGCCTTCGACCTCGCCTTCCTCGACGCCGAGCTCGACCGGGTCGGCCTGGGACGCTTCCGCGAGCATGTCGGCGGCGTGCTCGACACGCTGCTGATGGCGCGCGAGCTGCACCCGGGCAAGCGCAACTCGCTCGACGCGCTGTGCGATCGCTACGGCATCTCGAACGCGCATCGCACGCTTCACGGCGCGTTGCTGGACTCCGAGCTGCTCGCCGAGGTCTACCTCGCGATGACCCGCGGGCAGGACAGCTTCGAGATCGCGCTCGACGCCGGACCGAGCTCGGGCGGCGGCGAGGCCGCGCTCGACTGGCCGCCGCGCGGGTTGCGGGTGCTCGCCGCGACCGACGACGAGTCCGCCGCCCACGAGGCCGCGCTCGCCGCGATCGGCAAGGAGCGCAAGGGCATGGCGCTGTGGGCGGCCGAGCCGGTAGCGGCCGGCTGAACGGGTCCCGACGGGCGTTCCGGTAAAATCCCCGGTCCGCCCCGCCGTCCGGCGCGGGGCCGCCAGGAATCCTCCCCGTGAAAGAACCCCGCCACGCGCGCTCCGGCCGCGACCGAAAAGCCCACCTGTCGGCGGACGCCGAGCGGCTGGTGGCCGCCGCGCTCGGGCTCTCGAACTCGGGCAGCCGCGTCGAGGACCGGTACTGGGAGGGGCAGCTCGCCCAGCGGATCGAGCGGCTGCTCGACACCGGCCATCCGCAGTCGATCCACGACGCGCTCGACCGGCTGAACCAGACCGACGGCGAGGCCTACGGCGCACTGATCGAGGCGGTCGAGACCGCCGCCGAGTCGCTCGTGCTCGAGCACGAGGGCGCCCGCTGGGACGTGCTGCTGGTGGTCGCGCCGGTGGTCGCCTGGACGCGTTTCCGCATCCCCTCCGGCCCCATTCCCGCGGACACCGCGCTCGCGCTCGGCGCCCATTGGCAGGCGCACGTGCTGGCCCGCGACGTCCGGTTCCGGATGGCGCCCACGCTCTACAGCGTCGACCAGCTGCCGCGCGACTTCGCCGAGCTGCGCCGGCTCGCCCGCCGGCTCGGCCAGGCTGCGCTGTCGGGCGGCGGCAGCTCGCCGCGCCTGGACGCCAAGTCGCTGCCCGAGACCGCCGAGATGCTGGCCGACGGCCGCTTCCTGGTCGCCGCCGTGGCCGCGCCGCAGGACGCGCCGCTGTTCCGCTGGCAGCAGCCCGAGTCGACCGAGCACGCGTCGCGCGTCGCCTGCCTCGAGCAGTGGATCGCCCAGGCGCGGCCGTCGATCGAGTCGCTGCTGCCCGGCTGCGGCTTCGAGTGCCTGCTGCCCGACGCCTACCACATCAACCTGCGCGAGGCCGACCGCCGCGTGCGTCCGTACGCGATCAAGGCCGCGGTCCACTTCCTCACGCACGCGCTCGACCTCGAGCCCGAGACGATCAAGGCCACGGTCGCGCCCTTCGGCGACGACCGCGTCGACGAGTACCGGATCGGCCTGTCCGTGGGTGACGACGAGGACGTGGCGCAGGGCGTGGTCTGGCCGCTGCTCGGCGCCGAGAGCGAGACCGACGAGCCGTCGCCGCTCGACCGCATCCGCGAGACGCTGCGCGAGGCCGGCGTGACCGAGATGCGCACCTGGTCCGAGCTCACCGAGCCCGAGTACTGCGAGGACTGCGGCGTGCCGCTCTACCCGAACCACGTCGGGGAGGTGGTGCACGCCGAGATGCCCGAGGACGCGGAGCCCGAGGGCACCCACTTCCACTGAGCGCGCGCGGCGCGCTCAGCGCGTCGCGGGCTCGGTCCGCAGCGCCAGCACCACCTGGTTGCGCAGCAGGCGGACCGCCTCGGCCTGCTCCGGATCGGGGGGCGGCGCGCCGGCCGCGTCGCGGTCGGCGTAGAAGAAGCCCATCGGTCGGCCGTCGACCATCACCGGCAGCAGCAGGAAGCCGCGCGTCGACGGGAAGACCTGTGCGTGCCAGGCCGGCAGCTTCGATCGGACCGACTCGGACGCGCAGTCGGCGATGTGCAGGTCCGCGCCGCGGGCCAGCGCCGCATGGAAGAGGTCCGGCGCGAACTGCACCGGCATCGCGATCCGGCCGCGCAGCAGCGTGATCGCCATGCCCGCGGAGACGCGCGGACGGTAGGCGGCGGCGGCGTCGTCGCGCGCGAAGTAGACGACCCGGTCGGCGCCGAGGGCGTCGAGCAGCGCGTCGGTGGCGATCTGCACGACCCGGCCCAGGCCGCGACCTTCGGCGAGCGCGTCGGACAGCATCGAGACCGAGGACAGCAGGCGTCGGTGCGCGGCGCCCGGGGTGCCGCGCGCGGCCGCGTCCGCGCCGCCCGCCTCGGCGGAGGCGCCGGGTGCGGCAGCCCCG
>JBAXJZ010000584.1:0-2718 GCA_037137595.1 Burkholderiales bacterium
AGCAGTTCTTCTCGACCCAGGTGCGCTCCGGCGCGTGCAGCGCGTGCGGCACGTGCGAGCCCGCGCGGAGCGCGGCGAGCGGCGCGCTGCGGATCACGGCCACAGCCGCGCGCGGACCTCGGCGGGCCAGCCGGCGGGATCGAGCCCGTGGGTTCGGAACAGCGCCATCACCACGCGTTCGAGTCCGTAGCCGATGCAGGCGGTGTGCGCGACCTCGCCGTCCGCGCTGCGGATCCCGAACATCGCCCCGAACTTGTCGTGGTGGACGTTGAACGAGCCGACCGCGGTCGGCGTCTCCGAGGAGATCACCGGCACGAGCAGCTCGTACTTCAGCTTCTGCTCCTGCTGGCTGGCCGCGAGGAACTTCCCGGCGCGGCCGAAGAACGGATCGGAGGCCACGTCCTCGCGCACCGGCAGGCCCAGCCCGCGCAGCAGCGCGAGGCCGCGCTCGAGCCAGGCGTCGCGCCACGCGATCACCTCGGCGGGGGTGCCGGCGCGGACGAACTCGCGCACGCGGTACGACTGCATCCGCGTGGGCTCGCGCGAGGGCTCGTGCCGGTAGACCCAGTTGGTCGCGGTGATCAGTCGGCCGCCGGCGGGCAGCGTGCCGCGCAGCGTCGGATAGACCGGATAGCAGGCCGACGGGTTCAGCACCACGGCGGCGGGCCCGAGCAGGTCCTCGTAGGGCTCGCCGGCCTTCACGCGGTCGGAGAGCAGGCGTGCCTTGCGCTCGTCGCCGAAGAAGCTGTGCACGCAGCCGCACAGGTTCGGGAACGAGCCGAGGTAGTCGACCCGCTCCAGCAGCTTGCGGTCGATCACCGGCGGGAAGCAGGTCAGCTCGGGGGCGTCCGGCGCGGCCGAGGCCGTCACCAGCGCGTTGAAGCGCTCGAGCACGTCCTCGAAGACAGCGCCGCGTCCGAAGACGCCGGGCACGTCGGAGGGCAGGATGTGCCCGTGAGCGACCAGGCCCTCGAGCAGTCGTTCGCCGTCAGCGTCCATGTCCGTTGCGCCTGAGGAGGAGATGCGGCCGGTCAGTCGTCCTTGTGGACGAGCAGCATGGTCGCGCTCTTCGACGCGATCCTTTCGTTGGCGACCATCAGCGACGCGGACAGCACGTCGCGGTACTGACGGCCCACCGAGTACTTCGAGTCGTTCCGGTAGCCCTGGATGCCGATCACCTGCAGCGCACGGTGCACGACGCGCGGCGCGGCCTCCGAACTCGCGATCTTCAGGTTGTTCATCTTCAGCGCCCAGCCGATCGTGGCCAGGCCGCCGCCGTCCCCCTCGGCCGCGAGCCGGTCGAACTCGCGCGCGAGCGACTGCCAGTGGTGGCGCATCGACTGCAGCTCCACCGAGACCTCGGCGAGGCGCGCGGCCATCGGCGGCACCGTGCCCGGCGTCCTGCGCGCCTCGGCGCGGACGAAGGCCGAGGCCCGCGCCACCGCGTCGGCGGCGATGCCGGTCCACACCGCCGACCACAGCAGGTGCGAGGTCGGCACCATCGTCAGCGCCGAAACGTCGGCGTAGGGCACCGGCACGACCTGTTCCGGCCTGCCCTCGAAGCCGACCTTGAAGCCGGGACTGCAGGTGCCGCGCATCCCCATCGGATCCCACTGCGCGGTCTTCTCGAGGCGCAGCGCGGCCCTGGGCGCGTAGACGATCGACTGGTCGCTCGAGGCCGCGTCGGGCGATCGCCGCGCGGTGATCAGCAGCGCGTCGGCCTGCTCGGCGTACGAGACCGTGGTGGCGTCCTTGTCGATGCGGATGCGTCCGTCGTCCTGCGGCACCACCGCGCAGCGGCTGGTCCGCGTGTCGCCGCCCACGCCGACCTCGGAGGTCACCGAGGCGAGCAGCAGCTGGGACCCGACGAGCTCGCGCATCACGCCGCGGAAATACTCGGACCCCTGCGCGTGCCGCACCAGGCACATCACCTGGATGTGGTGCATCGCGAGCACCATGCCGCTCGCGCCGCAGCCCTGCGCGAGCGCGCCGCACTGGTCCGCGAGCTCGGCCATCCCGCAACCGGCCCCGCCGAACTCGCGCGGCACGGCCGCCGACAGCGCGCCCGCCTCGCGCAGCGCGGCGAAGGTCTCTTCCGGGAACCGCCCGCGCACGTCGACGTCGGCCGCGTGGGCGGCGGCGACCTCGGCGGCGATCCGGCGGATCCGCTCGAGCAGCGCTCGCCCGTCCGGAGCGGTCGGATCCTCGACGCGACGCAGGGGAGTCTGGGGCATGTGATTCGCTTGAAGGTGTCGACGGATTTTACAGATGGCGCACTGTCGCTCAGGACGGCCCCGGGGGTGGTGATGGATCGCACGTGGACACGTTTCCCGTGACCCGTTGGAGCAGGCGGCGCACGCCGCGCCACGCCGGGAGCGGCGTCGCGTGCCCGCCGTCGAAGGGCAGCCACTCGACGTCCGCGCCGGCGTCCGCGAGCGCCCGGGCGAGTTCCCGCGCGCCGTCGAAGGCCAGTTCCGGGTCGTCGCGACCATGAGCGACGAGTGTCGGGACGCCGCGCAGCCGCGGAAGTTGCCTCAGGCAGTCCGCCCAGGCGAGGCGCGAGGCCGACAGCAGCACCAGCCCGTCCACCGGCCGCGACGCCGCGAGCGCATGGTGGAGCGCCAGCATGCCCCCCTGCGAGAAGCCGCCGACCACGCAGGGCCGGTCGGGCCGCGCGGCGCGCGCTTCCTCGGGCGTGATCTCGGGGTCCGGGTTCGC
>JBAXJZ010000585.1:0-2714 GCA_037137595.1 Burkholderiales bacterium
AGGAGACCGCACGATGAGCTGGCTCGACAAGCTGCTGCCCCCGCGGATCAAGCGCGCCGGCGCCGCCGGCACCGGCAAGAAGTCGGTGCCCGAGGGCGTGTGGGTCAAGTGCTCGGCCTGCGACGCGGTGCTCTACCGCGCGGACCTCGAGGGCAACCTCAACGTCTGCCCGAAGTGCGACCACCACATGCGGATCGGCGCGCGCCAGCGCGTGGATGCGCTGCTCGACCCGGAGGGACGCTTCGAGATCGGCCAGGAGGTGGTGCCGGTCGACGCGCTGAAGTTCAAGGACAGCCGCAAGTACCCGGACCGCATCCAGGAGGCGATGGACGCCACCGGCGAGACCGACGCGCTGGTGGTGGTGGGCGGCGCGATCCGCACGCTGCCGGTCGTGGTCGCCGCCTTCGAGTTCGAGTTCATGGGCGGCTCGATGGGCTCGGTGGTGGGCGAGCGCTTCGTGCGCGGCGTGCAGACCGCGATCGACCAGAAGGTGCCGTTCATCTCGGTGGCGGCCTCGGGCGGCGCGCGGATGCAGGAAGGCCTGATGTCGCTGATGCAGATGGCCAAGACCACCGCGATGCTCACGCAGCTGGCCGAGGCGAAGCTGCCCTACGTGTCGGTGCTGACCGACCCGACGATGGGCGGCGTGTCGGCGAGCTTCTGCTTCCTCGGCGACGTGGTGATCGCCGAGCCGCGTGCGCTGATCGGCTTCGCCGGCCCGCGGGTGATCGAGCAGACCGTCCGCGAGAAGCTGCCCGAGGGCTTCCAGCGCGCCGAGTTCCTGCTGGAGAAGGGCGCGGTCGACATGATCGTGCACCGCAAGCAGATGCGCGACGAGATCGCCCAGCTGCTCGCGCTGCTGACCCGGCAGCCTTCGGAGGCGCTGGCCTGAACGGCGCGGGGCCGCGCGCCCGGCGCCCGCGCGCCGCGGCCGGCCCCGGACTCGGCGCATCGGGATCGACATGAGCACCACGGGATACGACGGGCCCGAGCTGGCCGCATGGCTCGCCCGCATCGAGAGCCTGCATCCGAAGACCATCGAGCTCGGCCTGGACCGCGTGCGCGCGGTCGCCGCGCGGATGGGGCTGCAGCTGCCGGGCACGAAGATCGTCGTGGCCGGCACCAACGGCAAGGGCTCGACCTGCGCGATGCTCGAGTCGATCCTGATGGCCTCGGGCTACCGGGTCGCCTGCTACACCTCGCCGCACCTGGTGCGCTTCAACGAGCGTGCACGGCTCGACGGCGTACCGGCTGCCGACGCGGCGCTCATCGAGCAGTTCGAGGCGGTGGAGGCTGCGCGCGGCGACACCGCGCTCACCTACTTCGAGTTCACCACGCTCGCGATCCTGCGGCTCTTCCAGCACGCCGAGCCCGACGCGATGGTGCTCGAGATCGGCCTGGGCGGTCGGCTCGACGCGGTCAACATCGTCGACGCAGACTGCGCGATCGTCACCTGCGTGGACATCAATCACGCCGAGTGGCTGGGCGACACCCGCGAGAAGATCGGCTGGGAGAAGGCGCACGTCTACCGCACCGGCCGGCCGGCGATCTGCTCGGATCCGCAGCCGCCGCAGTCGCTGGTGGACTACGCGACCGAGATCGGCGCGGACCTCTGGCGCTTCGGGCGTGACTTCAACTACGCGGGCGACCGCCAGCAGTGGGGCTACGGCGGCCGCGCCCGACGGCACAACAGCCTCGCGTATCCGGCGCTGCGCGGCGCGAACCAGCTGCTCAACGCGTCGGGCGTGCTCGCCGCGCTCGAATCGCTGCGCGACCGGCTGCCGGTGAGCGCGCAGGCGGTGCGCCAGGGCTTCGCGACGGTGGAGCTGCCGGGCCGCTTCCAGGTGCTCGCCGGGCGTCCGGCGGTGGTGCTCGACGTCGCGCACAACCCGCATGCGGTGGCGCACCTCGCGGCCAACCTCGACGGCATGGGCTTCTTCCCCTACACCTGGGCGGTGTTCGGGATGCTCGGCGACAAGGACGTCGCGGGCGCGATCGCGCACCTGCGTTCGCGCGTGGACCACTGGCTGTGCGTGGACCTGCCCGGGCCGCGCGCGGTACCCGCGACCACGCTCGCCGAACGACTGCGCGAGGCCGGCATCGTGCCGGGGCAGGGCGAGGACGCCGAACGCACGATCGACTGCTTCGGATCGCCCCGCGAAGCCCTGGCGGCGGCGAAGGGTCGCTGCGACGAGAATGATAGAATCATCGTTTTCGGATCGTTCCTCACGGTGGCCGACGTGCTCGATGCGATGGCCCGCCGCGAACGTCCGGCTTCCTGATTCCACGCTCCTCCATGGCAACACGGGCCCAGGCTCCCACGCGTCGGCGTGCGGGCGGCACCGACGACGGTGACGTCGATCCGGCGCTGCCTCAGAAGAAGCGGGCCCGTCACCGGCTGATCGGCGCGATCGCGCTGTGCGGCGTGGCCGCGGTCGTGGTGCCGCTGCTGCTCGACTCCGAGCCGATGAAGCCCTCGGGCGACGTCACCATCGTCATTCCGTCGAAGGACACGCCGCTGCCGCCGCGTGCGGTCGCGCGCGGGGCGGTCGACGGCGCGCCGGGCGAGGCCGCGCGCGGGGCGGACACCAAAGGCGCGGCCGAGGGTGCGGACACGAAGGGCGGGGACGCGAAGGGCGCCGAAGCGAAGGGTGCCGACACGAAGGGCACCGACGCGAAGGGCACCGACGCGAAGGGCACCGACGCGAAAGGTG
>JBAXJZ010000586.1:0-2711 GCA_037137595.1 Burkholderiales bacterium
GGAGTCTAGCGCAGGCGCCGCAGGCCGCCGCGGGCGTCCCGCCGACCGGCCGGACGGGCCGGACGCGGGCAGCCGAACCGCCCGGGCCACGCGGCCATGCGGCCGGCGGCCGCCCTCACATCGTCCGGTGCGCCAGCGCCGGCAGCTGCGCCCGCACGTCGGCGAGCCGCCACGCATCCAGCGTGCCGGCCACGATGCCCTCCCCCTCGTCGCGGCAGGCCAGCACCTCGCCCCAGGGGTCGATCAGCATCGTGTGGCCCCAGGTGCGGCGACCGTTCTCGTGCGTGCCGCCCTGCGCCGGCGCGAGCACGTAGCACTGGTTCTCGATCGCGCGGGCCCGCAGCAGCACCTCCCAGTGCGCCTGGCCGGTCACGTAGGTGAAGGCCGAGGGGACGACGATCAGGTCGACCGTGCCCAGCGCGCGGTAGTACTCGGGAAAGCGCAGGTCGTAGCAGACCGACAGGCCCACGCGCCAGGGCGCGCCGTCGGGACCGGCGACGTCGGCCACCGTGGGCGTGCGGCCCGGCTGGATGGTGGCGGACTCGTCGAAGCGCTGGCCGTCGCGGTTCAGGCCGAACAGGTGGACCTTGTCGTAGCGGGCGGCGAGCGTGCCGTCGGGCCGGTGGACGAGGCAGGCGTTGCGGATGCGGCGGTGCTCGTTGGTGGCGATCGGCACGGTACCGCCGATCAGCCAGACGCCGGCCTCGCGGGCGATCTCGCCGAGCGCGGCCTGGATCGGGCCGTCGCCGGCCGGCTCCTTCGCGTCGACCTTGTCGGTGTCCTTGCGGCCCAACAGGCAGAAGAACTCGGGCAGCACGACGAGCGCGGCACCGCCGGACGCGGCCTCGCGCACCAGGCGGCGCGCGGCCTCGAGGTTGGGGTCGACCGACGCGGCCGAGACCATCTGGATCGCCGCGACGGAAAGCTTCGCCGACATGCCTGTCGTCTCCGGGGAAGGGAGCGGCGAGCGTAGCATCCCGGCCCGGCCGGGGCCGCGACGGCGAGGACCGCGCCGCTCAGGGCCGCGGCGGCGGCTGGACCTGCAGCGGCCGCCGGCTGCGTTCGCTCACCGTCGGGTCGGTCCACGATCCGGTCACATCCACCTCGTAGGCGAGCACCTGCTGCAGCGGCTTCTGCAGCACGTACTGCGCGGCGAACGAGCCGAGTCCCACCAGCGGGTTGATCATCGCGCCCACCGCCAGCGACGCGAGCCCGGCGTTGAGCTGCGGCACGACCTCGACCGCCAGGCGCTGCGTCTCGTGGTGCAGGTCGGCCTCGCCGCGGATGCCGACGTGCGCCTGCAGGCCGCGGATCGTCAGGTCGGTGGTGCGCGCGACGCCGTCGTCGACACGCACGCTGCCGGCGATCGAATCGAACGCGAAGCCCTCGGCGAACAGGTCGCGGAAATCGCCCGACAGGCGCTTGGGCAGCGACTGCATGTTCAGCACGCCGATCAGCTTGGCCGCGCCCGGATCGACCTTCAGGAACTCGCCGCGGCCCATCGACAGGTTCATGCGGCCGTCGAGCGAGCCGTAGTCGAGGCCGATCGGCGAGCCGTGCCAGCGGATCGAGCCGGCGAGCGAGCCGGTGCCGCCGTGCACGGTGTCCTTCAGGCCCATCGTCTCGAGCAGGCGGCCGGCGTCGCGGACATCGAGCTCGAAGTCGAGCGAGGTGGTGCGCGCGTCGCGGTCGGCGGGCGTGGCCACGGGCACGGCGCGCGGGTCGCGCGGCACGCCGGCGAAGGACCAGGCGCCGCGGGCCTCCAGGCGGGCCGACGGCTGCGCGAGCACCAGCCGGTCGAGCGTCCAGACGGGCTGCTCGGCGGTGCCGCCGTTGCGGGCGGCGAGCTCGAGCCGCCCCATCGGCAGCGTGCCGAGCACGAGCTCGTCGGCGACCACGTCGAGCGCCGGCAGCGAGGCCGGCGAGGCCGACAGCGCCGACTCGACCTCGCTCTCGCGCGAGCGCGGCAGCACCAACCGCGCGAACCGCGCCACCAGCGTGCCGATGCGCTCGCCCGGCTTCGCGTCGCGCCATTCGAAATGGCCCTCGACCTCGCGCGAGGCGATGGTGGCCCGCCACCGGCCGTCGGCGCGCGACGCGCCCACCACCACCTCGTGCAGGTCGCGCCCGGCGACGACGAGGTCGTCGGCCACCACCGACACCAGGTCCGGCACCCACGACAGTCCGCCGGGCGCGCCGGCGCGCGCATCGCGCTGCAGCCGCTCGAGCTCGCCGTCGCCGATCACCGCGCGCCAGGCGTCGACGTCGAGCGCGCGGGTGCGCACCAGCACCGCCAGGCCGTTGTCGCGCACCACGGGCTCGACCCCCAGGCCG
This sequence comes from Burkholderiales bacterium, assembly GCA_037137595.1. Lineage (GTDB taxonomy): Bacteria > Pseudomonadota > Gammaproteobacteria > Burkholderiales > Burkholderiaceae_E > UBA4615. The sequence continues at coordinate 2,335 of JBAXJZ010000586.1, forward strand.
ATGCCCGCGCGCCGCACGAAGAGCCGCTCGGTGGCCGGGTCGCGATCGCGTTCCAGCGAGACGCCGAGGTCGCCGCGCAGCCGCACGTCGATGCGGTCGCCCGGCGGGCGGGCGGCGGCGTCGGGCGGCGACAGCGGCCGCGAGACGATCCGCAGCGGCCAGGCCTCGGCGGCGGCCTTCGCGAACGGCGGGGGCAGCGCGCTCGACAGCCCGACGAGGTCGGACTCGATCCGCAGCGTCGACGCGCGGCGGTCGACGTCGACGGTCGCGCGCCAGTCGGTGCGGCCCTCGAGCCGGCGCATCAGCGCGTTGTCGTCGAGCTGGCGCAGGCCCGCGGCGTCGACCTCCGCGAGAAATCCGCGCTCGATCGCATCGAG
>JBAXJZ010000587.1:0-2711 GCA_037137595.1 Burkholderiales bacterium
TGATCGTCGGCGAGGACTACGGCGAGGGCTCGAGCATCATGCAGGAGCGCTCGCATGCCTTCGCGATGAAGTCGCAGGTCTGGCTGCTCGATCCGCGGCCGCACCTGCCGAAGATCGTCGAGATGGTCGAGCAGGGCTTCGAGCTGTCGGAGGCGTCGAACACGCCGGTGATGCTCGAGCTGCGGATCCGCGCCTGCCACGTGCACGGTCGGTTCAGGACGAAGGCGAACCGGCGCGCGGCCTATTCGCTGAAGGATGCGATCGAGCAGCCGCGCCGCGACACCAGCCGCATCGTGCTGCCGCCGTCGAGCTACCTGCACGAGCAGGAGAAGATCACCAAGCGCTGGCCGGCCGCGGTGAAGTTCATCGAGGAGCACGGCCTCAACGAGTGCTTCGACGGCGACGTCGAGGACATCGGGATCATCCTGCAGGGCGGCATGTACAACGGCGTGGTCCGCGCGCTCGAGGTGCTGGGCCTGGCCGACGCGTTCGGCCGCAGCCGCATCCCGCTCTACGTGCTCAACGTCACCTACCCGCTGGTGGAGTCGGAGGTCACGCGCTTCTGCGCCGGCAAGCGCGCGGTGCTGCTGGTCGAGGAAGGGCAGCCCGACTTCATCGAGCAGGCGCTGAACACGCTGCTGCGCCGCGCGGACCTGCAGACGAAGGTCCACGGCAAGGATGTGCTGCCGATGGCCGGCGAATACACCGGCGGCGTGATGGCCACCGGCATCGCGAAGTTCGTGATGCAAGCCGCGCCGTCGCTGCTCGCGGGGCGGGCGCTGCCGCGGGCCGCGGCCGGGGCGAGCCCGGCGGCCGCGAAGCCGGTCGGCGCGGACGCCGCCGTCGTCGCCCGCATCGACCCGGCGTCGATCCCGCGTCCGCCGAGGAAGGTCGCCGACCCGGTCGCCGCCGTCGCCGCGGCCGTCCACCCGAGGCCGCCGTCGTTCTGCACCGGCTGCCCCGAGCGGCCGATCTTCACCGCGATGAAGCTGCTCGAGCGCGAGCTCGGCAGGCATCACGTCAGCTGCGACATCGGCTGCAACCTGTTCTCGATCCTGCCGCCGTTCGAGATCGGCGCGACCACGATGGGCTACGGCCTGGGCTGGGCGGGCGCCGCGGCGCTCAACACCACCGAGACCTCGAAGCGCACCATCAGCGTGATGGGCGACGGCGGCTTCTGGCACAACGGCCTGACCTCGGGCGTGGGCAACGCGGTCTTCAACAAGACCGACAACGTGCTGCTGGTGATCGACAACGGCTACTCGGCCGCCACCGGCGGTCAGGACGTGCTGTCCTCGAAGGCCGAGAACGCGATCCGCTCGACGAACAACCCGATCGAGAAGGCGGTCCGCGGCGTGGGCGTCGACTGGGTCCGCACGGTGACGCGCACCTACTCCGTCTCGCAGATGCGCGACGTGCTGCGCGAGGCGCTGACCACGCCGGACACGGGCCCGAAGGTGGTGATCGCGCAGAGCGAGTGCATGCTGAACCGGCAGCGCCGCGAGAAGCCGAAGCAGCGCGCCGCGATCGCCGCGGGCGAGCGGGTGGTCCGCGAACGCTTCGGCGTCGATCCGGACACCTGCACCGGCGACCACTCGTGCATCCGCCTGTCCGGCTGCCCGTCGCTGACGGTGCGCGACAACCCCGATCCGCTGCGCACCGACCCGGTGGCCGCGGTGGTCGACTCCTGCGTGGGCTGCGGCCTGTGCGGCGAGGTCTCGCACGCGGCGGTGCTGTGCCCGTCCTTCTACCGCGCGGGCATCGTCCACAACCCCGACGGCGGCGACCGTCGGCGCGACCGCTGGCGCCGCGCGATCATCGGCTGGTTCCAGAAGCGGATCGACCGTCGGCTGGAAGGGCTCTCGGCATGAGCTTCGAGAATCTCTCCCGGCCGCGCGGCGACGGCGCGGCGTCCGGCCCCTCGGCACCGTCCGCCGCGTCCGGTGCGGCGGCCCCGGGTGCGCCGCCCGCTCCCGCCCGTGCGATCACCGTCGCCATCCTCGCGATGGGCGGCGAGGGCGGCGGCGTGCTCGCCGACTGGATCGTCGACCTCGCCGAGTCGAACGGCTTCCTCGCGCAGGCGACCTCGGTGCCCGGTGTCGCGCAGCGCACCGGCGCGACGATCTACTACGTCGAGCTGTTCCCCGAGGCGGCCGCGCGCGCGGCCGGTCGCGAGCCGGTGCTCGCGCTGATGCCCACGCCGGGCGAGGTCGACGTGGTGATCGCCTCCGAGCTGATGGAGGCGGGCCGCGCGATCCAGCGCGGGCTGGTGTCGGACGACCGGACCACGCTGATCGCGTCGACGAACCGCGTCTACTCGATGACCGAGAAGACCGCGATGGGCGACGGCCGCGTCGACGCCGCGACGCTGCTCGACGCCGGCCGCTCGGCCTCGCGGCGGTTCGTCGCAGCCGACTTCGCGCGGCTCGCCGAGGAGGCGCGCAGCGTGATCGGCGCGTCGCTGTTCGGCGCGCTCGCCGGCACCGGCGCGCTGCCGTTCGCGCGGGCCGCGTTCGAGGACGCGGTGCGGCGCGGCGGCGTGGGGGTCGAGACGAGCCTCGCGGCGTTCGCGCAGGGGTTCGACGCGGCGCAGGCGGCGGCCGATGCGGCGGACGCGACCGATGCCGCCGACGCCGTGGCCGCCGTCGCCGCCCGCACGTCGCGCGTGGAGGGCGCGGGCGCCCCCGCCGCTCCGGCCGGATCGCCCTCCG
>JBAXJZ010000588.1:0-2707 GCA_037137595.1 Burkholderiales bacterium
CCGCCGCGCGAGGCCCACCGGGGTCCCGTTGACCGGGACCGCCAGCCCGCGCTCGGCGGGCGGCAGCAGCTGTCCGATGCGCTCGAGCAGCGCCGACCGCTGAGCGGCGGTGAGCGCCCGGAACGCGTCGGCGTGCACCGACTCGATATCCGCAGGCGAAGCAGTCCGCAGCAAGTACAGGTAACGGGCGATCGCCTGCTCGTCGGCGGCGGACGGGCCGGTGGCGGCCTCGGCCGCGGCGCGGGCGGGCGTGTCCATCGTCGTCGTCCCGGCGCGGCCGCTCACGCGTGCCCGACGATCGCGTGCGGTACGTACGGCGCCTCGAGCGTCGCGATCTCCTCGGGCGTCAGCCGCAGCGACAGCGCCGCGACCGCGTCGTCGAGGTGCTCGAGCTTCGTCGCGCCGATGATCGGCGACGTGATGCCCGGCTGCTGCAGCACCCAGGCGAGCGCGACCTGCGCGCGCGGCACCCCGCGGGCCGCGGCGAGCGCGGCCACCGCCTCGACCACCTTGCGGTCGGCCTCGGCGGTCTTCGCGTAGAGCGTTCGGCCGAACGCGTCGGTCTCGGAGCGCGCGCTGCCCTGGTCCCAGTCGCGGGTCAGCCGCCCGCGCGCCATCGGGCTCCACGGCATCACCGCGATGCCCTCGGCGCGGCACAGCGGCAGCATCTCGTGCTCCTCCTCGCGATAGAGCAGGTTCACGTAGTTCTGCATCGACACGAATCGGGTCCAGCCGTGGCGATCGGCGAGGTACAGCGCTCGCGCGAACTGCCACGCGTACATCGACGAGGCGCCGATGTAGCGCGCCTTGCCGGCCTTCACCACGTCGTGGAGCGCTTCCAGCGTCTCCTCGAGCGGCACCGCCGGGTCGAAGCGGTGGATCTGGTAGAGGTCGACGTAGTCGGTGCCCAGCCGGCGCAGGCTGTGGTCGATCTCCGAGAGGATCGCCTTGCGCGACAGTCCCGCGCCGTTCGGCCCCTTGCGCATCCGGCCGTGGACCTTGGTGGCGAGCACGATCTCGTCGCGCGGCGCGAAGTCCTTCAGCGCGCGGCCGACGATCTCCTCGCTGGTGCCGTCGGAATAGACGTTGGCGGTGTCGAAGAAGTTGATGCCGAGGTCGAGCGCGCGGCGGATGAACGGGCGGCTCTCGGTCTCGCCGAGCGACCACGGATGCGGGCCGCGCTCGGGCACGCCGTAGCTCATGCAGCCCAGGCACAGGCGGGAGACTTCGAGGCCGCTGCGGCCGAAACGGGTGGTGTCCATGGGGGTCTCCGGGAACGCGCGCCCTGCGGCGTCGTGGACCGACTATACCTCCGGGCCCGCCCGCTCGTGCGCCGGTCCTCCCTGCCCCCTCTCAGGTGATCGCCGGCGCGTTCGCGCCGACGAAGCGCACCCGCAGTTCGCGCTTGAGCACCTTGCCGGTCGCGTTGCGCGGCAGCGCGTCGACCACCGCGACGTCGCGCGGCCACTTGAAGCGCGCGAGGCGGTCCCGGCAGTGCGCGAGGACGGTCTCGCGGTCCAGCGCCTGCCCGGGCCTGAGCGCCATCACGGCGAGCCCCGTCTCGCCCCACCGCTCGTCCGGCACGCCGATCACCGCCACCTCGGCGATCTGCGGCAGCTGGTACAGCACGTTCTCGACCTCGGCCGGATAGACGTTCTCGCCGCCCGAGATGTACATGTCCTTCCAGCGGTCGACGATGTAGAAGAACCCCTCCTCGTCGACGCGCGCGGCGTCGCCGGTCTTCAGCCAGCGACCCTCGAAGCTGGCGGCGGTGGCGTCCGGGCGGTTCCAGTAGCCGGGCGTGATGTTCGGGCCGGCGACCCACAGCTCGCCGATCTCGTTCGGGCTGCAGTCCTGGCCCGCGTCGTTCACCACGCGGGCCTCGGTGTGCATCAGCACCTTGCCGGTCGAGCCGAGCTTCCGGATCGCGTCGCCGGCGTCGAGGAAGATGCACGCGGGGCTGGTCTCGGTCATGCCGAAGCCCTGCATCAGGTCGACGCCGCGCGCCGACCAGGCCTCGAGGATCGGCAGCGCGCAGGGCGCACCGCCGACGCCCGCCGAGCGCAGCCGAGAGAGGTCGGTGGTCGCGAAGTCGGGATGCTGCGCCATGAACTGGTACGGCGCGGGCACCGCGAAGAAGTGGGTGACGGCCTGCGCCGGGTCGCCGATCGTGCGCAGCGCGTGGCCCGCGTCGAAGGTGCGCATGATCACGACCGTGCCGCCCGCATGCAGCACCGGGTTCGAGTAGCAGTTGAGCCCGCCGGTGTGGAAGAGCGGCAGCACCGACAGGTGCACGGTGTCGAGGCCGATGCCGGCGGGGATGCCCAGGTTCACGCAGTTCCAGAAGTTCATCCCGTGGGTGATCATCGCCCCCTTGGGATGGCCGGTCGTGCCCGAGGTGTACATGATCGTCACCACGTCGTCGTGGGTCAGGTCCTCGCGCTCGACCGGGCTGCCCGCGGCGCCGGCGAGCGCCGCCTCGTAGGGATCGGCCGCGGCGCCCGCGCCCGGGTCGATCCGCAGCAGCGTCGGGATGCGGCAGCGCGCCCGCAGCGTCTCGGCGGTCTGTTCGAACTCGGCGTCGTGGATCAGCACCGTCGGGGCGCTGTCGTTCAGGATGTACTCGAGTTCCGACGCGGTGAGCCGCCAGTTGAGCAGCACCGCGATCGCGCCGGTGCGCATGCAGGCGAACTGCAGGTCGAAGAAC
>JBAXJZ010000589.1:0-2703 GCA_037137595.1 Burkholderiales bacterium
CCGACACGCTGCGCCTGTGGGACCGGCAGGTCGCCGCGCTGCGCGACCGGGTGCGCTGCGTGCGCTTCACGCTGCCGGGCTTCGACCCCGCGGGCCCGCGCGTCGCGCCCGGCTTCGACGCGCTCGCCGCCCTCGCCGGCCGGGTCGCCGACGCGGTCTCGCCGGAGCGGCCGGTGCGCCTGCTGGTCCACGACTGGGGCTGCGCGGTGGGCTATGCGTTCGCGTCGGCGCGACCCGGACGCGTCGAGCGGATCGCGGGCGTCGATGTCGGCGACGCGGGCTCGGCAGCCCACCGGCGCTCGCTCGGGGTCGGTGCGTTCGTCGGCATCGCCGGCTACCAGCTCTGGCTCGCCGCCGCGTGGGCGGCGGGCGGCCCGATCGGCGACGCGATGACGCGCCGGCTCGCGCGCTGGCTCCGTGCGCCGGCCGATCCGGCCACGCTGCGCGCATCGATCGACTGGCCCTACGCACACGTCTGGACCGGTCGCGGCGGCGCGGCGCTGAAGCGCGCCGCGACCTTCGAGCCGGCCTGCCCCATGCTCTTCGTGTACGGACGGCGCAAGCCGTTCATGTTCCATTCGCCCGACTGGCAGGCCCGGCTCGAAGCCTCGCCCGAGCACCGCGTGGTGGCGCTGCGCACCGGTCACTGGGCGATGCGGGACGATCCCGCGGGTTTCGACGCCGTCGTGCTCCCCTGGCTCGCCGAGGATCGGCCGCCGACCGCACGATAGAATCGACCGGCGGGCGACGACCCCGCCGGGGAGGCTTCGATGCGCTGGGAAGACGGACGGCAGAGCGACAACGTCGAGGACCGACGCGGCATGCGGGTGCCGGGCGGCCGCGCCGGCGGCGTGGGCCTGGGCACGGTGGTCATCGCGCTGCTGGGCAGCTGGCTCTTCGGCATCAACCCCATGGTCACCATCGGCCTGATGGAGGGCGCGAGCCAGCTCGGCGGCGGCGGCGCACCGCAGCAGGTCCAGGGCCGGCAGGGCCCGGTGCAGGACGAGGCCGGCCGCTTCACCTCGGTGATCCTCGCCAGCACCGAGGACGTCTGGACCGCGATCTTCCGGCAGGGCGGCGCGCAGTACAGGCCGCCGCGCCTCGTGATGTTCGACGGCGCCACGCCCACCGCCTGCGGCACCGGCCAGACCGCCACCGGCCCGTTCTACTGCCCGAACGACCAGTCGATCTACATCGACACGAGCTTCTACCGGATGCTCGCGCAGAAGTTCCAGGCGCCCGGCGAGTTCGCCAACGCCTACGTCGTCGCGCACGAGGTCGGCCATCACATCCAGAACCTGCTGGGGACGATGAAGCAGGTGCACACGGCGCAGCAGCGCGGCGGCGAGCGGCAGGGCAACGCGCTGTCGGTGCGCCTCGAGCTGCAGGCCGACTGCTACGCGGGCGTCTGGGCGCACCACTCGCAGAAGGCCCGCAACTGGCTGGACCGCGGCGACGTGGAGGCGGGCCTGAACGCGGCCTCGCAGATCGGCGACGACAAGATGATGAAACGCGCGCAGGGCTACGTCGTGCCCGACGCGTTCACCCACGGCTCCGGCCAGCAGCGCGCCTACTGGTTCGGCCAGGGCATGAAGACCGGCTCGCTCGAGGCCTGCGACACCTTCCGGCAGACGTCCCCCTGAGCACCGCCGCCCACGCCGCGGTCCCGGTCGAGACCGCGCTGCCCTACCTCGCCGCGGCCGGCTTCGCGAGCATGGCCTCGATCCGGATCGCCGACCCGATGCTGCCCGCGCTCGCGCGCGACTTCGGCGTCACGCCGCTCGATGCCGCATCCGCGATCACGCTGTTCGCCATCGCCTACGGCGTGATGCAGCTGGTCTGGGGCCCGCTCGGCGACCGGCTCGGCAAGCTGCGCGTGATCGGCTGGGGCGCGCTCGCCGCCAGCCTGGGCTCGATCGCCTGCGCGCTCGCGCCCTCGCTCGCGCTGCTGGGCGGCGCGCGGCTCGCCACCGGCGCGTGCTGCGCGGCGATCATCCCGCTCGCGATCGCGCACGTCGGCGACACGGTGGCCTACGAGGCACGACAGGCCACGCTCGCGCGGCTGTCCACCGGCACGCTGACCGGCATGATCGCCGGCCAGGTGGCCGGCGGCCTGGCCGCCGACACGGTGGGCTGGCGGGCCGCGTTCGCGGTGCTCGCGCTGCTCTTCGTCGTCGCCGGCACCGCGGCGCTGCGGCGTTCGGCCCGCGGCGCGCCCCCGGCGCACGCGGCCCGATCCCGGTCGCCGATCGACGGCTGGGCCTCGGTGCTCGGCTCGCCATGGGCGCGCACGGTGCTCGCCAGCGCGCTCGTCGAGGGCGCACTGCTGTTCGGCGCGCTCGCCTTCGTGCCCACCTGGCTGCACGAGCGCACCGGCCTGTCGCTGGCGGCCGCGGGTGGCGCGGTCGGCGCCGTGGGCGTCGGCGGCCTGCTCTACGCCACCAACGCGAAGCGGCTGATCCCGTGGCTGGGCGAGCGGCGGCTGATGACCGCCGGCGGCGCGGTGATCGCCGTGGGCTTCCTCGTGCTCGCGCTCGGCGCGCGGCCGCCGGCCGGCCCCGCCGCCTGGGGCGCCGCGCTCGCCGGCTGCACGCTGGTGGGCCTGGGCTTCTACATGCTGCACAACACGATGCAGACGCTCGCGACGCAGCTCGCGCCCGAGGCGCGCGCGACCGCGATCGGCCTGTTCGCGGTGTCGCTGTT
>JBAXJZ010000590.1:0-2699 GCA_037137595.1 Burkholderiales bacterium
CGCGCGCGAATGGCGCGGCTTCGTCGCGATGCTGGTCGCCGGCGGCCTCGTCTGGTGGGCGCTCGACGCCGGCCTGCGCGGCCTGCTGCCCGAGAAGCCCGACCGGTTCGCGAAGCTCGCCGCCGACACCGTCGCGCTGCTGGGCGCCTTCGGTGCGGCGCTCTGGGCGGCCCGGCGCGCGGGCTTCCCGTCCTTCGTCGAACCCTGGGACGCGTTCTTCGTGCGCCGGCGCGCGGTCGCGCTGCTCGGGCTGATCGTGCTCTACAAGCTCGGCGACGCGTTCGCCGGCAGCCTGTCCACCGCCTTCCTGATCCGCGGCGCGGGCTTCACCGCCACCGAGGTCGGCGCGGTCAACAAGGTCCTCGGCCTGATCGCCACCATCGTCGGCGCGCTCGCCGGCGGCGCGCTGCTCGCGAAGCTGAGCCTGTGGCGCGCGCTGCTGTGGTTCGGCGTCCTGCAGGCGGTCTCGAACTTCGGCTACTGGCTGCTCGCGATCCTGCCCAAGAGCTACCCGCTGATGGCCGCGGCGATCGGGGTGGAGAACCTGTGCGGCGGCCTCGGCACGGCCGCCTTCGTGGCCTTCCTGATGGCGCTGACCGACCGGCGTTTCACCGCGGCGCAGTACGCGCTGCTGTCGGCGCTGGCCGCGGTGGGCCGCGTCTACGTCGGGCCCGCCTCGGGCGTGATGGTCGAGGCCTTCGGCTGGCCGACCTTCTTCGTCATCACCGTGTTCGCCGCGCTGCCCGGGCTGTTCCTGCTCGCCTGGCTCAGGCGCGAGGTCGATGCGCTCGACGCGCCGCGTCCGGGCGAGGCGCCGGTCGACGACTAGCGATCCCCGGCCGCGCCGTCCGGTGCGGCCCGCGGCGGCCCCGCTGCCCTCGCTCCTGCGGGTCGGTCGACCCCACCTCGCCGCCGCACGGCACGCGCGCGACTGATCCGCATCAAGTCGGATCGCCCGGATCGCGCCGACGATGGGTTCGCCGGCGCGACACGGCCCGCGGACCCCGCGGCACGGTCGTCGCGACCCGGCGCCCCGACCCGCGACCGCTGGACGGCACGGGCAGGCCCATCCCCCTCCCAGGAGACCCATCGTGATCCCGCACCCGTCCGGTTCGTTCCTCCGACGCACCGCCGCGACCGTCGCGGCCTCGGCGCTCGCCGCCTGCGCGGCCCTCGGCCCGTCCGGCGTCGTCGTCACCGGCACCGGCGATCCGGCGAAGGACGTCGCCGCCGTGCAGGCCGCCGTCGACGCCGGCGGGCGCGTGACGCTCGCCGGCACCTTCGACTTCGGCGACCGCGGCCGCGTGACGCTGGAGCGCGACGTGGAGGTCGCCGGCGCGCCCGGCGCGACGATCCGCGGCGGCTTCTTCACCTTCTTCGCGCCGGTGCCGGCGACGCCCGATGCGCCCGGCACCGCCGCGCCGCGCATCGTCATCCGCGACCTCGCGTTCACCGGCGCGCTCTGGGCGCCGATCAACGTCGGCCACGCGAGCGCGCTCGTCGTGCGCAACACGCGGATCGCGTCGCTGCGCGCGCACCCGCTGCCGATGCCGGGCATTCCCGACGGCCAGGCCGTCGCCGGCATCCTGCTCGGCTCGGCCTGGGCGCAGCCGGTCGGCCCGGGGCGGCGGCCGATGCCCGAGAGCTTCGGCGGCCCGGTGACGATCGCCGACAACGTGATCGACGTGCGCACCGACCGGCCGGCGAGCACGCTGGGCTACGGCATCTACGCGCAGTGGACCGGCGGCATGGAGGCCGTCGTGTCGGGCAATGCGGTGACCGGCGCGACACGCACCGCGTTCGAGGCGATCGACAACTGGCGCGGACCCGACGGGCGCGGCCGGATCACGGTCCGCGACAACCGGCTCGAGACCGCCGACGCCGGCCTGCCGTTTCCCGGCAAGCAGACGCCCAACGGCGTGCTGGTCGGCTACTTCTCCGACCGCAAGGCCGCGACCGACCCGGCGCGCGCGGTGCCGATCGAGCTGGCCGGCAACCGCATCGAGACCCACGGCGCGACCTCCATGGGCATCGCGGTGCTGGCCGACGGCGTGCGCGTCACCGACAACACCGTGACCGGCGATGGCGAGCAGTCGGTGGGGCTGATGGTCGCCGGCTCCGGAGCCGAGGTCGTGCACAACACGCTGCGCGGCCGCGGCGCGGTCGGGCTCGTCGTGAATCCGTCGGACCCGCTGGCGGCGAGCCGCAACCGCCTCGTCGACAACGACCTCGACGGCTTCGTCGGCGCCCGCGGGCAGCTGGTGCTGACCAAGGGGGCCGCCGACAACGTCTGCAGCGGTCGCGCGCCCGGCAAGGTGGTCGACGACGGCGAGCGCAACCGCTGCCGCTGACGGCGGGGGCGGCGGCCGGCGCTTCCGGCCCGCCGCGCCCGGCACGCCGACGACCGTCCGGCGCCGCCGCCCGACCGCGTTCCGGCCGCGCCGGGGCCGTCGGTCCCCGGCGGTCCGCGGCTTGCTATAGTCGTCGACCTGCCTCCGCGCGGCCCGCCGCGCCCCTTCCAGGAGCCCCGCCGTGAACGACATCGCCCGCCATTCCGACCTCGCCCCCGCAGGCATCGACGCCGGCCACGAGCTCGACGCGTTCTGGATGCCGTTCACCTCGAACCGGCACTTCAAGTCGGCACCGCGCATGCTGGCGCGCGCCGAGGGCATGCACTACTGGACGCCCGAGGGCCGGAA
>JBAXJZ010000591.1:0-2685 GCA_037137595.1 Burkholderiales bacterium
CCGCCGCGGCCGTCCCGACCGCACGCGCCGCACCCGCTGCATCCGCCGCATCCGCCGCATCCGCCGCATCCGCCGCACCCGCCGCACCCGCCGCACCCGCCCAGGCCGCCTCGGCCACGCCGAACCCGGCCGCCGCCGCGCTGGTGAGGCAGGCCGCCTCGTCACCGACCGCACCCGCCCCGCTGATCCCCACCGGCCCGACCGGCGCCGCACGCCGCGTGCTGGTGGTCGAGGACAACGAGGTGAACCAGATGCTCGCCGCCACGCTGCTGCAGCGGATGGGCGTGGCGCCGACGGTGGTCGGCGACGGCATCCGCGCGCTCGAGCGGCTCTCGAAGGAACGCTGGGACGCCGTGCTGATGGACGTGCAGATGCCCGGCCTCGACGGTCTAGAGGCGACGCGCCGCTGGCGCGCCGCCGAGCGCTCGCACGGTCTCGCGCGCACGCCGATCGTCGCGCTGACCGCCAACGCCTCCGACGACGACCGCGAACGCTGCCTGGCCGCCGGCATGGACGACTACCTGTCCAAGCCGCTCGACCGCGACGCGCTCGCGGCCCGCCTCGCACACTGGGTCGCCGCGCCGCGCCCGGTCGCCGGCTGAGTCCGCTCCCACGCCGGTCCGACCCGTGCCTGCCCGCCTGGCGCCCGACGACGGCGCCCCGCAGACCGCCCTGTCGCCGCCCGCGCCGCCCGGCGCGGCGAGCACGCGCCGCGTGCTCGTGCTGCTCGCCCTCGGCGCGCTGCTGCTGCTGGTCGGCGCCACCTCGGTGATCCTCTCGCTGAGCCGCGAGGCGGCGGCGCTGCACGAGGCCGCCGCGGTCGAGGAGGCCCAGCGCGTGGTCCGGTCGGCCACCGGCATGCGCGACTTCTACAGCGCCGAGGTCGTGCCGCGGGCGCGCGAGGCCGGCGTGCCGATCACGCACGACTACCGCGCGCAGCCCGGCACGCTGCCGCTGCCCGCGACGATGATGCTGGAGCTGGGACCGTGGATGGACCGCGCCGGCGACAGCACGCGGATGCGGCTCTACAGCGACCGGCCCTTCCCCTGGCGGGCCGCGTCGCGGTCCTTCGACGGGTTCGAGCGCGACGCGCTCGCCGCGCTGCGCGCCGACCCCGACACGCCCTTCGTGCGCATCGAGGAGGCCGAAGGCCGTCGCGTGCTGCGCTACGCGGTGGCCGACCGACTGAAGGCAAGCTGCGTCGAGTGCCACAACCGCTACCCCGGCTCACCGAAGACCGACTGGGCCGTCGGCGAAGTCCGCGGCGTGCTCGAGGTCGCGAGCCCGATCGCCGACGGCGTCGCGCTGCTCGAGGGCGGGATGCGGCGCGCGCTCGCGATGTCGGTGGTGGTCGTGGCCTGCGCGATCGGCCTGGTGGCGGTCGCGTTCCGGGGCCTCCAGGGCTCGGCGCGCTCCAGCGAGCGGCTCGCCGAGGACCGCGAGGCGGCCAACCTGCAGCTGCGCGGCGAGGTCGCGCGGCGGGCCGAGACCGAGGCGATCCTGCGCTTCAGCGAGAGCACGCTGCGGGCGACCTTCGACGGCATGCAGGACGGCGTGCTCGTCTTCGACCGCGCGATGCGGATCGTCCAGTGCAACCGCGTGGCGAGCGCGATGTTCGGCTACGCCGCGCACCAGCTGCCCGGCACCTCGGTGCTCGGCCTGCTGCCCGGCGAGGCGCTCGAGGAGACCGGACCGGGCCGCCGCCGGATCGAGGGCATGCGGCGAGACGGCGAGCGCTTCGCCGCCGACGTCGCGGTCAGCGAGATCCGGATGGGCGACGCGCCGTACTTCGCCGCGCTGGTCTCCGACGCGACCGCGCAGGTCCGCTACGAGCGCGAGCTCGCCGCCGCGCGCGACGCGGCGCTCGACACCGCTCGTGCGAAGTCGCAGTTCCTCGCGAACATGAGCCACGAGATCCGCACGCCGATGAACGGGGTGATCGGCGTGACCGGACTGCTGCGCGACACCGCGCTCACCGCCGAGCAGGCCGGCCTGGTCGACACCGTCCAGCGCAGCGCGAACGCGCTGCTGACCATCATCGACGACATCCTCGACCTGTCGAAGATCGAGGCGGGCCGCTTCCGCCTGCACCGGACCGACTTCGATCCCGTCGAGATCGTGGAGGACACGCTCGAGCTGCTCGCCGAACGCGCCGCCGTCCGCGGTCTGCGACTGGGCTATGCGGTCGACGGCCCGATGCCCGCCGCGATCCACACCGACGAGGTGCGGCTGCGCCAGGTGCTGAACAACCTCGTGGGCAACGCCGTGAAGTTCACGTCGGAGGGCGAGGTGACGCTGCGGCTCGTGTACCTCGCCGCCGAGCGACGCCTCGAGGTCCGGGTCCGCGACACCGGCCCCGGCATCCCCGCCGAGCGCATCGGCGACCTGTTCCAGCCGTTCTCGCAGATCGACGGTTCGGCGACCCGCCGCTTCGGCGGCACCGGGCTCGGCCTCGCGATCAGCCGGCAGCTCGTCGAGCTGATGGGCGGCACGATCTCCGTCACCAGCCGCGAGGGCGAGGGCAGCGAGTTCCGCTTCACCATCGACTGGCTGCCGCCGGCGGGTCCGCCCGCCGAGGCACCGCCGGCGCGCACGCGCCTCGCAGGCCGCGCGCTGCGCATCGTCGGCTTCGACCCCGTGCAGCGCGCGCAGCTGGCCTCGTGGGGACTGGTGCTGCACGACGAG
>JBAXJZ010000592.1:0-2677 GCA_037137595.1 Burkholderiales bacterium
CGCCCCGTCGCGCCCTGCCCCGTCGCGCCCCGCCCTCCAACCCTGACCCACGACACGGAGACCGACCCTCATGAGCAGCGTGAATCCCGGAATGTCGAGCGGATCGTCCTCGGACCGCGGCGGCAACGGCTCGCTCGGCACGACGCCGAGCGCGAGCGCGTCCAGCGGCGGCACCGACGGCGGCACCGCCTTCCCCGCCGCCGGCACGGGAGCCGGCCTGGCCCGGCCGGGCCCGCGCACCGGCGTCGGTACGGAACGCTCCGAGTTCGGCGCGTTCCTCGACGACCTGTCCGAGCTCGCGCGCGGCGACGGCCACGTCGACCTGCGCGGCGAGATCGAGCGGCGCGTGTCGCAGGCCCGCGGCCGGATGAACGCCGCGCTCGACCAGGGCATGGCGATGACCGTGCGGGCCCGCGAGCAGATGCAGCGCGGCCTCGACGTCTCGCGCGAGGCCGTCGTGGACCGACCGCTGTCGTCGATCGCGCTCGCCGCGGTCGGCGGGCTGATCGTCGGCCTGCTGCTGTCGCGCCGCGACTGAACCCGACCCGACATCCCCCCTCCGAAGGAGACCTCGATGACTGCTTCCACACCCCGCTGGCACCGCGTCGCGATCATGGCCGCGCTGGTCGGCACGATGGCCGCGTGCTCGGTCGCCCGCGACCAGGAGACCGTCGGCGCGTATGTCGACGACTCCAAGATCACCGCCGAGATCAAGGCCAAGATGGCCTCCGACAAGGACGTCGCCGCCACCTCGATCGGCGTCGAGACGATGAACGGCGTGACCCAGTTGTCGGGCTTCGCGAAGACCCAGACCGAGAAGGACCGCGCGGCGGAGATCGCGCGGCAGGTGAAGGGTGTGCGCGCGGTGCGCAACGACATCCAGGTGGGGGCGACCCGGCAGTGAGCGCGCCGGGGGGCCGAGGCCCCCCGACGGCGCCGCTCGGCGCGCCCGTCGCAGCGGTACGCCGACCACCGGACGGCGACGCGGTTCGTGCAGCGCGAACCGACCGGCCAGCTTCATGAACTCGTCCCCGGGCAGCCTCCCGCCCGGCGGCAGCGGTGCGCCACGCCATCGCAGCCGGCGCCGACGACGCGCGGCGCCCCTCGTCGCGCCGAGGGCGCCCCGCCGCAGGGGTCGGAAGAAAGTTCCGTGCCCAGGCCCGGCGACCCTGCAAAAGCTGCCGCCCGCCCGCGCCGTCCGACGTGCCGATGCGGGTTTGCGGATCGTGGCATGCGCTTTGCAATCGATGGCTACCCCCCCTCGCCTTCTCCTCTCCAGGACGTGCATCGATGACCGTTTCGCTCCAGCTGCGTGCCGGACACCAGCTGACCATGACGCCGTTCCTGCAGCGCTCGATCCAGCTGCTGCAGCTGTCCTCGCTCGAGTTCCAGCAGCAGGTGCAGGAGGTGCTCACGACGAACCCCTTCCTCGACACCGTCGAAACCGAGGACCCCGGACAGGCGGAGGCCGAGCCGCCCGAAGCGCAGGAGACGGCCGCGGACGACGGCGAGCCCGCCGGTGATCCGACCGCGCTCGACGAGCTCTGGAGCGGCGCGTCGTCGGACTGCCGCGCCAGCCGCAGCGGCGACGACGAGTGGGATCCGGCGCTGCGGGTCCCCGGCACGCCGACGCTGCGCGAGCACCTGCTGCAGCAGGCCGGCTGCCTGCGGCTGTCGGATCGCGACGCGCTGCTCGTCCAGGCGGTGATCGAGGCGGTCGACGGCTCCGGTTACCTGGCGCAGCCGCTCGAGGACATCGCCGCGGTCTGGCCGCTCGACCCGCCGGCCGAGGCCGACGAGCTGCGGATCGCGCTGCGTCACGTGCAGTCGTTCGATCCGCCGGGCGTCGCGGCGCGCACCGTCGCCGAGTGCCTGCGGCTGCAGCTGCAGGCGCTCGACCCCGACGAGCATCCGGCGCGCGCGCTCGCGCTGCGCGTCGTCGACGAGCACCTCGACCTCCTCGCCGCACACGATTTCCAGCGGCTGCAACGCGAACTCGGCTGCGAGGAGCCGGCGCTGCAGGCCGCCACCGTGCTGCTGCGCGGGCTCACCCCGCGGCCCGGCGCGGGCTTCGGCGTCGACGAGACGCAGTTCGTCGTGGCCGACGTGATCATCCAGCACCGGAAGGGCAAGTGGGTGGCGGCCATCAATCCCGAGGTGATCCCGCGCATCCACGTCAGCCGCTTCTACGCGAGCATCCTGAAGGGCGGCCGCGACGGCGGCGGCTCGCCGGTCTCGCAGCAGCTTCGCGAGGCGCGCTGGCTGGTCCGCAACATCGAGCAGCGCTTCCAGACGATCCAGCGCGTGGCGCAGGCCATCGTCGACCACCAGAGCCGCTTCTTCGACTACGGCGCGATGGCGATGAAGCCGCTGACGCTGGGCGAGATCGCCGAGAAGGTCGGCTTGCACGAGTCGACCGTCTCGCGCGTGACCAGCCGCAAGTACATGGCCACGCCGCGCGGCCTGCTCGAGTTCAAGCACTTCTTCGGCAGCCACGTCGAGACCGCGGCCGGCGCGCCCTGCTCGGCGACCGCGGTGCGTGCGCTCATCACCGAGCTGATCGGCGCGGAGGACGCGCTGCGTCCGCTGTCGGACATCAAGCTCACCCGGCTGCTCGAGCAGCGAGGCATCAAGGTCGCGCGCCGCACGGTGTCGAGGTACCGCGACTTGCTGCAGA
>JBAXJZ010000593.1:0-2676 GCA_037137595.1 Burkholderiales bacterium
ACACGCGCGCCAGCCCCACCACGTCCTCGATGCGGTAGGTCTCGATCGGCTCGTGGCGCGCGTCGAGCTTCACCGTCCCGTCCGGGTTCAGCTCGTACAGGCCGATCGTGAAGAGCTGCATCACCTCGCGGGCGAAGTTCTCGTCGGGCACGCGCCCGAGCGCGGCGTCGGCCTTCTGGTTGCGCAGGTGGGTCAGGTACAGCCCCATCATCGGGTGCAGCGCGACGTCCTCCAGCAGCTGGCGGAAGTTGCCGAACGCGTTGCGGCCCAGCATGTCGAGGTAGCCGGCGACCCCGCGGGGGAAGTCGTCGACCGCCGGGTCGGCGAGCGAGATCACGAAGATCTGCGACAGCGCGAAGGCCACGCGGTGCCGGAGCTGGTCGTCGGCGGTCGCCGCGGTCCGCCAGAAGCTCTCGTAGATCCAGCCTTCCTGTGGGGTCTCGCCTTCGTCCAGCTCGGCGGTCCGTGCGGCGAAGTAGTCGAGGTGCGGCGTGCCGGCGGGCCTGGCGAGCTGCTGCTCGACCCAGCGCGAATAGCCGGTCGCCATCATCCGGTCGATCTCGGCGCCGGTCGGCCCGAAGCTCGCCTGCGTGAGGAAGCGGGCCGCCGCGCCCTTGGTCGCCGGCGGGTCGGACGGCGGACCGGAATCGACCGCGGCCGCGGCCGCGCCGCCCCCGGCGGCCGCCGACCCGGACGGGGCGGCGCTGCCCGATGCACCCCCGCCGCCTCCGCCGCACCCGGCGATCCACAGTCCCGCCACGATCGTCGCGATCGCGTTCGCGATCCGCCCTGGTTTCACGGTCACGGCACACTCCGTTGCAAAAATGTCACGCCGACGCACTCTGCGGGGTGTGCGACGACCGGGGCAGCCTCGCGGCGACCGCCGGCGGCGCGCTGCGGACGGACGGTCGAGGACGACCGGGGAACGGGCGGTCCGGAGCGTCGGGAGGCGGGGTCCGAGACATCCGTCACACCCGGGGCGTGACATCGGTCACGCAGCCGGCCGACGACCGGCGGGTCATCCCGACCCCCCTGCTGCGTCGTATTCCTGTCGTGGACAGGCGCCGGGATCCGCGCGTGCTTCGGCCGGGCGCCGCCGCCCGTCCGCCCGATCCGGGCCCGCCGCTCGCCTGCAAGGCGGTCGGGGTGTAACGTTTCCCGACGATGCCCAGACGGAGCGCGAACGTGCAGTCGACGACCTTCGCCCAACTGCTGTACCGGTACTGGTTCTACGGCTGGCTGTTCCGAGACGCCAACCGCGGGTCGATGTTCGAGCGCGATGCCGCGCGCCGCCACAACCAGTCCCGATCGGTCTGGCTGCCCACCTACCTGCGGCGCTGGACGATGCTCGGGCTGCTCTGCTACGGCCTCGGCTGGGGCCTGGAGCCGCACGCGCCGCCGCCGATCGCGCTGGTGTTCTTCTGCACCTGCGTGCTGACCGTGCCGGTCAATGCGGTGACGCTGGCCGCCTGGATCGGCCTGCGGGTGATGCCGGCGCGCTGAGCGCCCGCGCCCAACGGCGCCCCCCTGAAAGCAGAAGGGCCCGACTCGCGTCGGGCCCTTCGTCTCGAGCGACGGACCGGCCGGAGCCGGTCCGGGGCACGGACGTCTTACATGTCCATGCCCATGCCGCCCATGCCGCCCATGCCGCCGGGCATGCCGCCGCCGGCCGGCTTGTCTTCCGGCATCTCGGCGATCATCGCGTCGGTGGTCAGCATCAGGCCCGCGACCGACGCCGCGTTCTGCAGCGCCATCCGGGTGACCTTCGCCGGGTCGACCACGCCCATCTGGACCAGGTCGCCGTACGAGCCGTCCGAGCCGTTCCAGCCGAAGTTGCCCTTGCCCTCGAGGACCTTGGCGATCACCACGCTCGGCTCGTCTCCGCAGTTGGCGACGATCTGGCGCAGCGGTTCCTCGATCGCGCGCAGCACGATCTTGACGCCGGCGTCCTGGTCGGCGTTGTCGCCCTTGACCGAGATGGTCGAGCGGGCACGCAGCAGGGCCACGCCGCCGCCGGCGACGATGCCTTCCTCGACGGCGGCACGGGTCGCGTGCAGCGCGTCTTCCACGCGGGCCTTCTTCTCCTTCATCTCGACTTCGGTCGCCGCGCCGACGCGGATCACCGCGACGCCGCCGGCCAGCTTCGCGACACGCTCCTGCAGCTTCTCGCGGTCGTAGTCGCTGGTGGCTTCCTCGATCTGGGCACGGATGGCCTTCACGCGGGCCTCGATCGCCTTCGCGTCGCCGGCGCCGTCGATGATCGTGGTGTTCTCCTTGCCGATCTCGGCGCGCTTGCAGCGGCCCAGGTCGTTCAGGGTGGCCTTCTCCAGGGTCAGGCCCACCTCCTCGGCGATCACGGTGCCGCCGGTCAGGATGGCCATGTCCTCGAGCATCGCCTTGCGACGGTCGCCGAAGCCCGGGGCCTTGACGGCGACGGTCTTCAGGATGCCGCGGATGTTGTTGACGACCAGGGTCGCGAGCGCCTCGCCCTCGACTTCCTCGGCGACGATCAGCAGCGGACGGCCGGCCTTGGCGACCTGCTCGAGCACCGGCAGCAGCTCACGGATGTTCGAGATCTTCTTGTCGTGCAGCAGCACGAACGGATCGTCGAGCACCGCGACCTGCTTGTCGGGGTTGTTGATGAAGTACGGCGACAGGTAGCCGCGGTCGAACTGC